>JAFAVL010000187.1 GCA_019242465.1 Chroococcidiopsidaceae cyanobacterium CP_BM_RX_35
ATTAATTCGTGGACCAAGGCGAAACCCAATATCCTCCGGCTTCAAAGATTTCGTTTTCCCTGTCTCCCCCTGCCTCCCCTGTGCCCCCTCCCTCCCCTGCTCTCTTCCCTGCACCCCCGCCACCTGAATTAGCGCCTGTACCCCTGCTAACTGGGACTGAGGTAACTGCCGCAAGCCACGTTTGACCCAGCGCCGATTGACACCTGTTAAGGGAGCTAAATCGGCAATGGTTCCCAATGTAAATAGTTCTAGCAATGGCTTCACTATGCCTTTAGCTTGACCTAACTGTTGGGCAAGAGACACCGCAAGGATATAAGCGACTCCCACACCAGCAAGGCTGCGGTAAGGTGATGCGGCATCAATCAGCTTAGGGTTGAGGATAGCATCAGCATCTGGCAGTTTTTGTGGAAGTTCGTGATGATCTGTGACAATCACTTTTAGACCCAACTGTTTTGCTTTGGCAATCGGTTCCACTGCTGAAATGCCATTATCTACAGTCAAAATTAGCTGCACGCCTTCTCGGTAAAACTCTTCAACGATCCTGATGTTTATGCCATAGCCGTCCTTCATCCGGCTAGGAATGGCATAATCAATCTCTGCACCTAACCACCGGAATGCTCGCAGTAAGAGAGCAGTACTGGTCATGCCATCAGCATCGTAATCACCGCAAATGGCAATTTTTTGCCTTCTTGCGATCGCTTCAGCCAACAACTCCAAACAGATTACCAGATCAGGAAACTCCTCAAGTGGCGATGGTAAAAATTGGGACTCAGGATCTAAAAATGCTTGCGCTTGTTCCAGCGTTTCGATCCCTCTATTCACCAGCAGTTGAGTCACTATAGGTGAAAGCTGAGTTGTTTGTGCCAGCTGTATAGCCCATTCATTCTGAGTGGGGTAAATCTGCCATCGATGATTCGGCAACCGCATTAGAGGTAATATCTCACAGTGGTCACAACTCGGCTTTTCTTAGCACGCAGAGCTCTCTTTAAGAAAAAGGCCGTTTGGTTGTGCAAAAGACCCTCCCACCAATTCCGTGTCACGAAAGCGGGAATGATTATTGTTGACAAAACACCTGGATGATCTGCTTCAAACTCACTAACAAATCTACAAATCGGAGATATCAAAGAGCGATAAGGGGATTCCAAAATTACTAGAGGAATATCTTGTTCTAACTCTTGCCATTGTTGTTGCAATTTTTCGTGGTCTGTTAAACCAATATCAACATGGATACCAACAATCTCATCGGCAATGCTGCGGGCATAATCAAGTGCTTCTACTGTTCCTTTATTCAGTTGACCAATGATTACCACTGCTGGGTGGGTTGAGACTTCCACTTTTGGCCTAGGAATGTAACCTCTAGGTCCAAGATCTCGCACGCTGACTTCTTCAGCCACAAACCGATAGTGCCGATTAATAGCCAGAAATAAGCTTACTAACAAAGGAACTGCCACTACAACTATCCAAGCTCCTCCAAGGAACTTCGTTGAGATAATCACACCCAGAACAACTGCTGTAGAAATGGCTCCTAAGCCATTCATGAGGGCACTAGCCTGCCAACCTGATGTCCGCTCTTTAAACCACCGACGTACCATTCCAGCCTGAGATAGAGTAAACGAGGTGAACACGCCTACTGCATAGAGAGGAATAATCGCGCTAACTTCCCCTTCAAATATAATGATTAAAACAGCAGCAAACAGGCTGAGCAGAATAATGCCATTTGAGTATACTAAGCGTTCACCTAATAGGGATAATTGGCGAGGCAAAAACCCATCACGTGCCAAAAAGTAACAAAGCCTGGGAAAGTCTGCAAAGCTAGTATTGGCGGCTAAGATTAAGACAAACAAAGTAGCGACTTGGAGAAAGTAATAAAGTGGTCCATTCCCTAAAATATTGTGACCCAATAGAGAGAGTACTGTTTGTTTTTCTCCTGGAACAACATGATAAGTGTGAGCTAGATAGGTGATGCCAATAAACATTACCCCCAGAATTGCACCAAGGTATAATAAAGTTAAACGGGCATTTTTCCACTCTGGTTGCTTAAAAGCTAAGACACCGTCTGATATGGCTTCTACCCCTGTAAGTGCAGTACATCCAGCAGAAAATGCTCTCAAAATAAAAAATAAGCTGAGTGATTCTTTGACTGGTAAATTTGGATAACTTGAAGGAACATGTCCAGCAGCTTGTTTGAATAAACCAAGACCAATCAAGACAAAAATACTGACAATAAACGCATAAGTAGGAATCATAAACAGTTTGCCTGATTCCCTTAATCCTCTCAAATTCGCGAGCATTAACAAGAAAATAAACAGCAAGCAAAGCTCCACGGTAAAACCATGTAGTTTGGGAATTGCTGAGGTGAGGGCGGCTGTCCCGGCAGAGATACTTACGGTAACTGTCAGGATGTAGTCGATCATCAGTGAGCCGCCTGCCACCAATCCTGGATAGAGACCTAAGTTCTCACGGGCAACAATGTAGGAACCGCCACCCTTGGGATAAGCTCGAATCGTTTGCCTGTAGGAAAGCACAACCATGACTAGCAGTAGGATAATTGCAATTGCAATGGGTAGAGACAAACCAAGAGTGCCACTTCCCGCTGCTACCAGAACCAGCAGAATCTCTTCTGTTGCGTAAGCAACGGAGGATAGAGCATCTGATGAAAGTACCGCCAAGGCGGCAGCGTTACTCAATCGTTCTTCAGCGTGAGCACTCGTTGGTAGAGATTTACCCAGTAAAAATTCCTTAAGCCGCAAAGAGAATGACATACAAAGTTCACTTGTACTTGGTTTTGCTGCCGCTCAGTTGGCTGACCTAATAACCACCGAGCAAGTAATATTGAAATTTTGGCAGATCTAGTACCAATTAATGGTAATTTTTGCCTCTATTCCCTAAAACATTTCCTGGTAGAAGGTGTGAACAACTAGCATCTGCTAGTTGAGCTTGCGGTAGAGCGCAGCCGGAGTGGAACTCCGGCTGACCTTTGAGGACGTTACAGTAGACGCAACTGGTTATCTAAACTCGCCGTCTGCAACTGGCTCGATTGACCTGTGATCGTAGTCGGTTCTGCTTCAAAGCGAGTTGAGTCAAGCACCACTTCCGGCTCGGCTGCTAGCAGATTATGCGCCGCCTCTAGCATCTCAGCAGCAATATCCTTCAAGTCTGCTCGATTATTTAAGTAGGCTTTTAGGGCGTCCATTGGATCGAGGCTGTTACTAGCTCCTAGTTCCGGCAGGCGAGGTCGAGCTAGCTGGCTGACGAGTTCTGGGTGAATTGTGTAGCTATGGGCAGCACTTAAAGCCTGGTGTAGCGACACTGGATCGATTTGATCCAGCTGTTCGGAGCGGAGTTTGTAAATCAATCGCACTACGGCATCTTGGATCTGCTTTTTCTCTATTGCTTTGTGCAAATCTGCTTGCGAATCATCCGCACTAGACACATCTACTTCTATGGTGCGGAAGGGTCGAACTGGCAAGGGACAAAATTCCCATTGAGCGTTGCCTTGCTCTAGTTGCACCATCACAAAGCCTTTTTCTTCTTTTTCTTCGCTGAAATCAACCCGCTCGATACTGCCTGGGTAGATGATGGGAGGATCGTTGGACTTGTTGAGGTTTTGGTGCCGATGGACGTGACCCAGGGCAACATAGTCAAAGCAAGAGCGAGTTAGCAATGATAGGGGAATTGTAAAGCCTTTACCCACTGCTAAGAAACGCTCAGCTCCCAAGTTGGCGTTGTCAGTCATCAAATGACCTAGTAAAACAGTTGGCACATCTGGTTTGAGGCGGCGGATTTCGCCTTCTAGGGCAACTCGAAGACGTTCGATTAACAATTGGTTAACTTCCGCCAGCGCTAAACCTTCGGTCTCTGGGCGAGTCAGTAAACTAGAGCGAGTTAGCCAAGGGAGGGTGATAACCTGGACAGGACCACTACGGGTTTGAATGTGATGGGTCATAAAGCGATCGCCCACAACAAACCCTGGTACCCCTAACGTGCGATAGATACATAAACTTGCACCCCCTTGCCCCTGGGAATGCTGATCGTGGTTTCCTACTAATAGAACAGTGGGAATTTGGGCATCTACTAGACGGCGAAACTGACTGGCGAAGGCTTCTTGTACGAACGGCGGCGGTGTAGCATCAGGGAAGGCATCGCCACCAAATAGGACTAGATCGACTGAGGAAGCGATCGCTTGGTCAATGCAGCGCGACAGTGTGCTGACAAAATCTTCTAGCCGTGTATTTAACCCGGTTGCTGGATTAATGCGTCCGTGGGAAAAGCCACTGCCTAGATGAATATCAGATAAATGCAGGACTTTAATCATTTTCAGGTGTTCTTAATCAAATGTAGTTTATCAGCACTTCTCTTTAATATAAGCTTAGATAACTGTAGTTAATCGTTAGGGTATGCCCTGAAACAACTAACCAGTTTGCGTTCTATGAATACATTCGATCAAGTGTTAGAAACTGCTTTGCAACTGCCCTACGAACAGCAGGAAATACTGATTAAAATTTTGCAAAATCGCCATCATGAAAGCCGCCGTGCAGAAATGGCTGCGGATGCCCAACAAACCTTAGCTGATTTCCATACAGGCTAAATTTCGCTACTAGTCAGCCGAGGATGTCGTTGCAGTATTGCGCCAATTGCGAGTGTAGTTGTGCAGGTAGGAGGGCAAAGAAATTTCTGATTGAAGACGGGGATCGGAAATCGGCGTGCCAGCTGTTAATTCCAGAGGTATAACACCAGCCCATACAGGTATGCTGTAGTCTCCCTCTTCATCACCTGGCGGACCTGTCCGTACTTTAGCAGATGCCTCATCTAACGGTAGTTCAAGGACTGAAGTGACTTGAAGCTCTTGGGGAGTAGGTTGACGCACCGTTGCCCAGCGTTTCGGTACGATATGCTCGGTAAAAGCTTCTAAGGCTTTGAGTTTTTGGTTGACGTCCTGCACCACAGTTGCCGTACCGAAGATTACCACGGAGCGGTAATTCATTGAGTGATGAAATGCCGTTCGAGCTAGTACCAGCCCATCTAAGAGAGTGACTGTTATGCAAACTTCGATCCCATTGGTAAGTGAACGCATCATCCGGCTAGCGGATGAACCATGAATATACAGGCGATCGCCCACCCGACCATAAGCAGTCGGAATCACAAACGGCTGACTGTCAACGGCAAATCCAATGTGGCATATTAATCCTTCATCCAAAATCTGGTAAATCAGTTCGCGCTCATAATGACCCCGCGATGGCATACGCTTGAGCTTAGAACGTTGTGTAATGCTTAACTGTTCCTGACTGATTTCATCCTCTAGACTGCTCATTCTTACTCCTTATGGTTAGATCCGCTTGCAACTTAATAGAATGACCAGAGACCTGGAGTAATTAACTCAAGGAGATGTTCATCTGGGTCGCGGAAATACAGGCTCCAGCCGCCTCTTTGCCAATGAACCTTGCTGTCAATCGGGAGATTGCGCTCAGCTAGTCGTTGTTCCCACTTCTCTAGGTCAGATGCCGCAATTGAGAATGCCACATGCAAGCGACCGCTTCCACCATGAGGAGGAATCACCCCTTCTACCGTACCGACAGGAGACATTGTTCTCCCTGGCTCAGCAGCAATACTTTTAGGAAATAGAATGAGAGCTTGTTGGTTGGGTACTTGAAGTACACAGATCATCTCATCCATAATTTCTTTTTCAAATCCAAATAAGTCTTGGTAGAACTTAACCGAGTGTGCTAAGTCCTCGACATAGAGCACGGATTCAACAACACCGTTAACCATTTGCTGCTGAGTCATGGAAGGTATTCTTTTCAAGAGCGGCTGTTACTTTTAGGGTAGGTTTGCCAAATGGACTCTTGCAATAGCCAATTTTGCAATTTAATATATATCCACTTTCCCAGCAGAGCCAAAGTAAGCAAAAATGGATTTAGTGATCGCCCTATCGCGTGAAGTAGCAACACCCTTGTATCGGCAGCTATACGAAGAACTGCGGCGAGCAATTCTCAATAGGCGGTTATCCCCCGGACAGAGGCTCCCTTCCACACGTTCTCTGGCAAAGTCTTTGGGAATCTCCCGGATCGTAGTAACTCAAAGCTACGAACAACTAAGCGGCGAAGGTTATCTACAGACAACTGTAGGTTCTGGTACATTTGTTTGCGCTCAACTACCCGATGACCTACTACACTCAGCTTTGCCGCCCTCTGAAAACAAGAGCAATCGTTTGCCAATCAAACTGTCACAGTACGGTGCCGAGCTAGTAAGTCTTGATATGCCCGTCGTAGCTGAACCCAATACACCCATTAATTTTCGTCATGGGCGACTTGCCTTCGAGCAGTTTCCCCTACAGCTATGGCGTAAACTGCTCTCTCGTCATTGTCGCTCCAGCTTAGACTGGTTAGATTATGCTACTGATTCTCTAGGTTATAAACCGCTGCGAGAAGCGATCGCTCGCTACTTATCTCGTTCTCGTGCAGTGCAGTGCGAATCTGACCAAATATTGCTTGTCAACGGTACGCAGCAAGCGCTTGACTTAATCGCACGCCTGTTAATTAATCCTGGTGAGACAATTGCTGTAGAAGAACCTGGCTATTTAGGAGTACGGCAGCACACTTTCCTTTCCCAGGGAGCCAAACTGTTACCTATTCCAGTCGACGAGTCAGGATTGATAGTGGAACAACTAGCAAGATTCTCACCTGGCAATATTAAGTTAGTGTATGTCACTCCCTCTCACCAATTTCCCACAGGCGCGTTGCTGTCACTTCAAAGACGGTTAGAACTACTGTCCTGGGCACAACGGACTAAAGCAATGATTATTGAGGACGACTACGATAGCGAATACCGCTATGAGGGTCAACCGATTCCTGCTCTTCAAGGATTAGAGAACAGTAGCACAGTAATCTATATCGGGACCTTCTCTAAAATGCTATTTCCATCTCTACGAATTGGTTATTTAGTACTGCCGCCACAATTTGTGCCTGCATTTGCTTATGCCAAGTGGTTGATAGACAGACAGTTACCCCTGCTGGAGCAGCATGTCCTAGCAGATTTTATTGAAGAAGGTCATCTAGAACGTCACCTCCGGCGGATGCGGCTTCACTATGACCAACGTCGTCAAGTATTAGTGCAAGCACTCAACGTTCACTTAGGAGATCGGGTAACAATTTTAGGTGAGAATGCCGGAATTCATTTGATGGTGCGACTGCACACAGAACTTAGCGATGAGGAGGTTATCTGTGGTGCCAGTCAGATGGGAGTGGGCATGATCACTGTTAAGCCTTACTATCTCAATACTGCCCCTAAAGGAGAGTTTATCTTTGGCTATTCTGCACTTACGGTGCAACAAATTCAAGAGAGTATCCGCTCTTTGGCTCAAGTCTTGGCTATCGCCAAATAGCTCATCTATCTTGGATGCTAACAACTTCGGTTATCAGTAATGGCAGCCGATGCAAGTTATCAGAAAAAAATCTCAGAACGAGATCCTCGTCAAGCGGCTGAGATGTTCCTCAATTCGGCAAGAGAAGGATACTCATATAAGAATGAATGGTGGCAGTTTGGAGTTAATGAAGATGGGGAAATAGTCGGGTTTGTACTTCCAGTGATTTTTCAAGGTTGCGCGAAAGACGGTTTAGAAGAAGGAACAATTTACGATATTGGAGTCTTGCCAGAGTATCGAGGTCTTGGGTTCGGAAACAACTTGTTGTCACAAGGGACACGAGTATTACAAGAACTAGGAGTTTGGCGAGTGTTTTGCGATACAGCTTTAAATAATGTACCGATGATTTCTATTTTTCGACGGGTTGGGTATAGGCAGTATAGTGGACCTTGGGAACGCCCCACTTGAGTGTTGTGTAGTGTATAACACAACAGGAATAATTACGTTTGACGAGTTTAGGAAAATAGATATTAAGATAGGAACAGTTTCATTTAAAATTAAGGTTAATACATAATTACAAGCCGTTATTTTTGTTGAAGCCGTGAAAAAAATTGTTATTGTTGGTGCTGGCCCTTGTGGAATTCTTCTAGCTCATTATTTATTACATCGTGATACTCAATACCAAATTGAGGTTTATGAACGCCGCAATGACCCTCGAGAAGTTACATTCTCTAACTCTAGAACTATCCCCTATGGTATCAATGAAAGGGGATTAAGACCTTTAAGAAAAATTGAAGGTCTAGAAGAAGCAATTAAAGCTCAATGTGTAAAAAACCAAGGTCTGATTGTCCATTCAACAAATGGCAAAACGCAGAGTTTTCCGAAAAAGCAACCGACTTTTAACACAAATCGGATTAGCTTAGTGATGACATTGTTGTCAAAACTGATGAAATCCGAAACTAGCCAAGTTAACCTTCATTTCAACTGTCAATGTACTCGTGTGGATTTCAAGACCAAGACAGTGACTTTTGAAAAAGTCAAAGAAACAGTATCAGAAGAAGCAGAATTTAATGTTGATTACGATCTCTTGATTGGTGCTGATGGAGCGCGTTCGGTAGTAAGAAGACATTTTTTGAATACGGACTATTTTGAATTTGAGCAAAAGTACGTTCACTCTTGCTATAAAACGATTTTCCTGTCTGGTAGCAATGAAAAGACAGGTATCAGATTAAAACCTGACTGTCTTCATGTCTGGAGACCAGAGGAAGGTATAACCTTTGGAG
>JAFAVL010000243.1 GCA_019242465.1 Chroococcidiopsidaceae cyanobacterium CP_BM_RX_35
TTTACAAGAATACAAACCAGGCTGATTTAGTCTCACTTGAAGCGATAGAAAAAGCTGTGCGTCAGCAGATATTAGAACACATCAGTCCCCAGGTTGCCCTTTTTTTATCAAACAAGTCACGGGAACAACTCAAGGGAGAAAGAGACAACTAAAAAGTTGTGTGGGGACGATTCAACTGAGTAAAAAACAGGCCGAACGGCTAGAATTAGCATCGCATAGTAGAATTTCCCCACTGTTGGCAAAATGTTGTTTACGAGTTAGTGCCAATGCATCTTATCAGAAAGCCGAAGAGGAAATTAGGGCATTAACTGGAATCAAGATGGGTCACACAACCCTACACCGACTAGTAGGACGCACCGAATTTTCTGTACCAGATGCGAAACAAGTGGTGACGGAAGTCAGTGTGGATGGAGGGAAGGTCAGGCTGCGGTCACAACCCCAAGTCGGCTGTCAATGGCTGGAATACAAGGCGTTACGCTTATAAGGAATTTATTACAATGCAGCTTTTCAAGACAATCTATCTTTAATTAATTGGGTAAACTCTCAAAAGCTAGCTCATCCGTTAGTTTGTCTAGGGGATGGTCATGATGGCGTGTGGAAATTGATAGATGAATTAGCTCCTCCAGGAGCTAGAAGTGAGATTTTAGATTGGTATCATCTGAAGGAAAATCTCTATAAAGTCGGAGGCTCAATCAAGCGTCTGAAACAGGCAGAGTCTGATTTATGACACGGTCAAGTGAATCAAGCCATCGCCTTATTTACTAATTGTCGCCTCCGCCAGGCTCAAAACTTGATCAATTATCTTAATAAACATCGTCATCGTCTGATTAATTATCAGTTTTATCAAAGTGAGAGCCTTTGTTCAATTGGTTCAGGAGCAGTCAAATCAGCTATCAAGCAAATTGACCAAAGATTAAAGCTCTCTGGTGCCCAGTGGAAGCCGACTCACGTCAATCAGATGTTGCAACTTCGTTGTTCTTACCTCAATGGTCTACTTGCCATTTAATGTTTTTATAAAAGTGGGATGCTCCCTGCCTTAGACCTTCAATCATTAATGACTCGCGAACTTTCTGACCTTCCTTGTAAGAAATTAGATTGGTTTCACATACAATACATAGTTCGGTTAATTCAAAAAGGTTTAGCTACTATAGACCGTTGGGTGTATGAACAAGATTTACTGGAGAGTTTTCTTGACTTCTACGGGAGAGAATTTCTTGAAGTTCTGGGAATCCAGCTAGACAATCGCTTCTTATTTCAAATTCTCCAGTTATCTCCCTCAGTTTTTGACCCGGTGATGCATCTGCTGATGATTAGATTTCTGACCAATTCTGTGGACAAGTTTTTTGCGAGTCGACTTAAGTACAAGCCATTTGGCAAAGCTCCCTGGCCTTGTCTAAATCCAGCTTGTGAACACTATCTCAAATTTGTGGTGACTCATCTTACTATGCCTTCATCCCGTGAGCCAGACTCGCCCTATTCTTACCTGGAAAATCCTCTAGGTATTTTTTCTTGTAACTGTGGTTTTATATATACCAGGAGGGGTGTAGATACGACCGAGCTTGATAAGTTTCGGTTTGAAACAATTGAGGCATATGGTCAACTCTGGTCACAAAAGTACTTGGAATTTGCCGAAACTGATCGGCTCAGATTTGAGGAAACTGCACTCAAACTCAGTTGCAATTATGGTGGCAAGAGTCCGAACAAAATGTTACGTAGGCTAGAAGCCTTTTGGAAGTCTTTGAATAGCAACAGCAAGGAGACACAAGATGGATAGCTCCGGAAGAATTGCAGCACACTTTAAACCCAACGCATCGGGCGCTAGTGAGCGGGTTGCCAGGGCTCATTGGAGACCAGGTCATTAAACACCTGCAAGCGTAGCCTGGATGACAGGCAGGGCAATCGCATTTAGCTATCACTTAATGCTCAGTCTAGTTTCTGAGTTTTATGAAGCTGTTGCTGCTTCTACTGACTTGTATCATTAGTATTGTTAGCTTTTTTCCCAAGCAACACGCATAATTTCCCGATTTATTGGTAGATGGTTAGCCATCCACAAATCCAGAGGTCCTTCGTATGGCGACTTACTTTTTAAGGGACCTTGTAACTTTTCGTGGAATGCTTGCATGAAACCATAGCAATTAAAATCGGTCCAAATAAACGGGCTTTTCTGACGTAAGGGCAATGCCTTTATTAGCTGAGACTCATTGGCTAGATTGCCCACATCATCTAAAATCGAATACATTTGTGCTTCAATTGAAGATAAGTCGAGACCTCGTGCTAAACTCTCAATTTTTTCGATAAGTTCTAGAGGAATATCTGGAAGCTTTTTAAAAGCCTGAAACAGCCATTTGCGATAAGGAGCATACCGACGACGTAGTAAAAAGCAAGTTCTCATTACACATTCAACCAGCCAAATTACGTAGAGCTGGGTAGCGACAAGATCACCTCGTTTAGCCATGCGGTTCGCATTCCCTGCGGCATGCAAGGTAAAGAAAGCGAAAGATAGCCGTTTGTACCAAACCTCATCTGGATAGTACACAAATTTTTCTCTCCAAAGTGAAATCAGAGGTAGCGGTTCATAGAAAATTGCACCAGATGTATACTCAAATAGGAGAAATTCGGGAATGTTAATCCACTCTAAATCAGAACCAGGTGGTTCATCTATGTCTAAAACAGCTTTTAAGTTCTGGCGAGGAGTCACAACATAAGCTCTGCTTTTTGGTAAAGTTGTGGCTGAAAGTTTTAGCCCTTCAAACTCTTGAGGCAAGTTTTCGTCAAGAAACGCTTGAACTTGTTTACCAAATTCAGCTTGATCTGCTTCAGACATAAATAAAAAGAAACACGGTCCCCAATTATGATCCCGTGAGATCTCATCATCAAAGCTGCCAATTTCACTGCCAGAGCCAGAGGCATAACCGCCTGCTACTAAACCAGCAGCAACACGATTTAATAAGGTGGCAGGAAATCTTTGCTTCAACAAAGGCAGTCCCGCTTTAAAAAAGTAATTCTTTGACAGCTCAATACCCTTCATAACAATCACCTTCAAACAGTCCTCATACCTCACATATTAAGTACCAAAACTATGGCTCGATAAGATCGTTCTTCAAAGTAAACAACATGGTTAATGCTCGTACTCTATTTTGTAGAATAATAACTTATGCTGGTTTAAGAAGTAGTAGAAGAAGATAAAGTAGCTTTGATCTTCTAGTCGTTATTCCTAAGTACTCAAGCTTTTTTTGATTAGAAGTGGCTCATTGAAAAGCATATTGGCGTTGAAGTGTTGGGTGTTATCTGCTAGTTATAGCCTTGTCAGACAGTTGATACCTGCCTAACACCTTTAGAACGCAAGAAATATGCTCAAAAGTTCTTTTTATGTCAGTGATTAAAATTACACCGTAATTGCTGACAAAGCTTGCATTCTTGAAAAGAAGCCAAAAACCAAAAAGATTTTTAACCTTGACTTTATTCACTTCTTACACCTCGCACTTTAAACGTCTATTACGTAGGTGCATGTAAGGTTAGTCGGACGCAAGGATTTGACTTTGAGGCAGCAATAGTATTTTGTCTAGCCGTCCTGAGCTACTGATACAGGGCAAGGAGTTTTGAGCGCCACATAATCTGTGAACGCATTTCGCTGCTATCGCAGAAATGGTCGATGCTACCGATAAAGGAACGTTCCATTATGCGTTTGACAGCTTCATCTTTGATTTGTGCCGCAATCGCGTTGGCGAACACATCCCCATGAATCACCTGAAACGGGCGGGTGTGGCGGAAGTTTGAGACAGTTTCTGGTAACTTGTCCGTGATGGCCGACGCGTTGTGCATTTGCGCTACAAAGGAATATGCCTCAGACAAGGCAGATTCTCGTTGCTGCCAGGTGGCAGCTCGCTGCACCTGCCATAACAGCGGAGTCAGTTTTGCCGCGCATAATAACTGATTAAAGGCTGAGCCAAACCATTTGGGATAGGGCGCGTACTGCTGTTCCATTAAAAAGCATAGACGCATCAGGTCATGCACCAGTCGTGCACCAATAATTGATGAGCCGAGTTCGTCACCGACATCACCAGCGCGACCCATCAGGTGTTCCTCGTTTTCGATGCGCCACCAACCCGCTGCCAGCAAATACAACCACACATCATGGGGATACAACACCAACTGCTTACGTAGGTGTGTTAATTCTCCTACTCCATCGTGATATACCGCACCACCGGTTATCCCTAGTAATTGTTGCGACGGAATCGTGAGCCAATCTGCCGGGGTAAGCGGGTAGTCAATGTCCCAGTGCAGATGATGCCAGAAAAACTTTCGTAATG
>JAFAVL010000319.1 GCA_019242465.1 Chroococcidiopsidaceae cyanobacterium CP_BM_RX_35
GCTCTCCAAACACCACGCCAGTTGCACTGACCAATCTAAATTCCCAGCAGTCAGCTTCAGTGTAAAACACCATTAGGGTAAATCCTTGAATGCCAACAACTCGGTGAATAGTAGTTTTAGCCATTGCAGCGGGTACAAACTATCTGCTTCTATTCAAAAAACATTACAAGCCCCATTGGTGCTGTAGAAGCTCTTTGTAAGTTACTTCGCTAATTACCATATGTTGGTAAAGCTTAACCAAGAATTCCTTGGCTTGTTCAAGACTCATTTTCTGGACTTGCAATTCAAAAGATTTGATACTAAATTCTTGCTCTGGAGAAAGCTTTATTGACCCGCTCATAGCTACCCTCCTGCTTTTATGGTATATCACTGCAAATGTAATCGGTTATTAGTTGCAGAGATTTCTGTTTGAGCGTAAAGATTACATCGCACTCAGTAAGTGCAACTACTTTATTACACTCCAAACATAGCAAAATCTTAAAAGGTCACTCATACTTCTAGCTATATATTTTATTTAGCCAAAAGGTAGAAGTTAGTCTTTAGCAATTCTTAGCTGAGCTACAAGAAAACTTTACAATAGCATTTAGCTACAAAGTAGTACGCTGGATAATATTTTCTTGAAATTGCCAGTTTACGACTATGGTATGAGCAAGTCTCTAGTATAAGTCAGCCGGAAGGGTGTTTCAGGCAGTAGAACAAGTTATTAGGCTTATTACAAGTGAAAAACAAATTTATTGTGTGAAGCTGCTAGCATCACGATAGGTGAATAGAGATGCCACTCTCGCTTCAACGTTGTTTTATCTCTACTCGTTGAATCTCAGCACACCTTGTACTTTGTCAAAGCCACCTTCACTTCTGGTTTAGGCGCGTGTGCTGGACTTCATTCAATAGGAGGATTGCAATGCTTGGTTTATTTCTATTTTTCGTCATCCTTGGTATTTACATCTGGCTGGCCTACGAGCCACAGCCCACTTCTAAGCAACAGCAGCGCGATAAGAGCGCTGCTACAGTTGCGGCAATTAAGGAAACTAAAACAGTTACAGACGTAAAACAATCGCCTATAGGAGCAGAGCCGATTTTCAATACAAACCAAGCAGCTGGTCCTGATATGCCAGGTCCAAGTGGGAGAGAATCGATTCCAGTCGAGGAAATTGCCCCAGAGGTCGAACTAGCTCCACCAGCTGAGCCTCTAGGTCCAGGGGACCCAGTTGACAGACAAAATCCACCTCCGCCTCCAGAGGCAATGGAAGCAATTCCTATTACAGTAACACAGGTAGCTCCATCACCTTCTTTGGAACCAGAGTCTTCCCCACAAGGTGACATTCCTGAACTCATTCGTCCTAACCCACCTAGTCCTGAACTAGTAGAAGCTGCCATTCACGCTCCTAGTGAAGAGTCGCAGCCCTAAAAAATCCGCTTGTGCTGCAAAAACTGGCCAAGGTTCGGAAGCAATCATTATGGTTAAGTTTGGATATCATGCCTCCCACGAGCAGTTTAAGCCAAGCCAGTTGCTAACATATATTTGGGCTGCCGAGCAGGCTGGATTCACGACCGCTTTGTCTTCGGACCACTTTCAACGAGGTGATTTTACACGACGTCAATCGGCAGCAACAAGAATTTATTGAAGTTTTCAGTAAACGAGTTCTGCCATTACTTCCAGTCTCATAATCGTAGTTAACGTGCTATTGGGCACTAACCAACAGCAGGTTTCGTTGATGAAGAATTTTAAAGACAGGGCTATGACAGTTCAAGAAATTGATGGATTTAACCCCCAATACCGTAGAACTAATCGGAACAATGATATCAAAGGAATGGAGGCATATATCCAGAGAAATAATGAGAGAATTGGCACAGTCAGCAATATTTTAGAGGACACAAATAGCTATTCATGTTACTTTGTCCTTGACCTAGACGCTCAATCTAAGAAAGTTCTGCTTCCAGCTAATCGATCTCAGATTGACCATGAAGCAGGTTTTGTGTATGTAATCGGGCTCAGCAAAGAGCAAATGCGATATTTACCTGAGTTCAA
>JAFAVL010000105.1 GCA_019242465.1 Chroococcidiopsidaceae cyanobacterium CP_BM_RX_35
CAGTACATTGTAGAATTAATAAAGGTAAAGCTTTTTGCCCTACTAATCTTTTGCTTATTCAGTGGATGCAACTATGATTACTCAGCGTGAGACCACTAGTGATCCTGACTCTTCTGATGCAAGTTTCCAGCCCATCGTAACTACAACTTCTAATATTCGTCCGGCGCAACGAGGTAAACACAAAATCTTTATCGGTATGGCTCCTGGTGTAGGGAAAACTTGCCGTATGTTGGAAGAAGCTCATTTACTCAAACAACATGGAATTGATGTGGCGATTGGTTTGTTGGAAACACATGGTCGCAAGGAAACTGCCCAAAAGGCGGAAGGTTTGGAGCTGATACCTCGCCAAAAAATTGTTCGAGGAGGCATGACGCTCTCCGAAATGGATACAGATGCTATCCTGGCACGAGAACCTCAAGTGGTTTTGGTGGATGAACTAGCGCATACCAATGTCCCTGGTGCGCAGCGGGAGAAACGGTACCAGGATGTGGAAGTTATTTTGAATGCCGGAATTGATGTCTACTCCACAGTCAATATTCAGCATCTAGAGAGTCTTAACGATCTGGTAGCACGGATCACAAGTGTTGTGGTACGAGAGCGGATTCCCGATCGACTACTGGATGAAGCAGATGAAGTGGTGGTAGTCGATGTTACACCAGAAACGCTAGAAGAACGGTTACTAGAAGGTAAAATTTACGCGCCTGAGAAAATTCAACAATCGCTACAGAACTTTTTCCAACGCCGGAATCTGGTAGCATTGCGAGAGTTAGCACTGCGGGAGGTAGCAGACAACTGCGAAGAAGATGCTATTGCCTCTACCCCAGCTGAGGAGTTTTGTAATATCCACGAACGAGTTTTAGTATGTGTATCCACCTATCCCAACTCAGTGCAGTTGCTGCGTCGGGGGAAACGTCTTGCTAGCTATATGAATGCCCCGCTTTATACTGTTTTTGTAGCAGATCCGGAACGATTCTTGACTAAGGAAGAAAGCTTTTACGTTGAAACTTGTGAGCAACTCTGTCGTGAATTTGAAGGTATGTTCATCCGAGTTGAAAGTAATAATGTAGCTAAAGCAATTGCTGAAGTTGCTTGTAAGTACCACATCACCCAAATTGTTATTGGTGAAAGTCAGAAATCGCGCTGGAAGTTACTACTAAGAGGCTCCTTGACTCAACAGCTAGTGCGTTTGCTCAAGAATGTCGATTTACACATCATTGCGACCGAAAAAGGGCTTAAGCCCAGTCAGGCGTGTCCAGAGGGATGAACAAGTTCATAAAGAGTCTCGTTTGAAGTTGTTAGCCACCAGAACCAATAACCCAACTAACAGAACCACCCCAATCAAACCCCAATCAACTTGCTTTTTGTTAGGCTCGATAGATGTGTTATTGGGTCTAGTCGCATCTCTATGGTTATGGTCAGCTTTGAATCCAGGGCTACTGAGGGAATTAGTAGTTTGAGCTGTAGGGGGTAGAGAAGGCAGAAGAGTTATGCTCAAGGCGATCAACCCAGCTCCTAGCAATTTCGTTAGACTTAAATGCTTCATCTCAAAGTTCCTGTCTAGGGGTTAACCCAATTTTGTTTGAGGAGAAAATAAAACCTATCTGATCCATCCACTCCTTGTGATTGTCTTTGTCGTCGGAGTAGGAAAGTGGGTCGTTAGCCACCATGCTATGAAACCAGAGCTTAAAATACCCATTAGCATCGCCAGCACCATCACCAGGAACGCTTGGCAAAATTCCCAGTCAGGGTAATGTTTGCGACTCCATTTATTTCTAGTAGCTTGACCCTGGTTCAGATCACTAACCTTGGGCACATAATCGCTACAGGTTTCGCTGTTTGGACCATAAGGATGAGGACCACAAACAACTTGATTAGCTCCATGGTAGAACTGGCAGTGCTGACAGTAGGGCACAGGAGTAATGTTAGGCTTCTTTGCTCTCGAAGACGGCTGTAGGTTTACACAGCTTTTATGTGATGGAATATGCTTAATTGAAGCCATGACTTCACCGTATTAAGTCAATTTTTTGCAATTGATTGCGTGTAAAAGTAGCCAAGATACACAATCATTTCGCACCGTCTAAGGCCAGATTTAACTTAAGAACATTGACCCGAGGTTCTCCCAATAGCCCGAATTGCCGACCTTTCGTGTTTTTACCGATTAGTTGCTGCACTTCTGTTAGAGGCATATTGCGGGCTTTAGCTACGCGGGGGGCTTGCAAGTTGGCGTTGGCAGGGGAAATATCAGGATCAAGACCAGAGGCAGAAGCTGTGACTGCATCAACTGGTATAGGGGCATTGGTTGCTAAACCATTTTCCTTCCGGTAGGCAGCAACTGCA
>JAFAVL010000171.1 GCA_019242465.1 Chroococcidiopsidaceae cyanobacterium CP_BM_RX_35
AGAGCGAGCAGGAGGCAGAGGCAGCTAGACTGAGAAACACTATTTATCAAGCGACCGCAGGGCAAAATTATGGTTTGTCCTGGTTCAATTTGGATGCCAGTGGGGTAGAATTGATTGCTGGCTATAGCGTTATTCCTAGTCCACTGACGGACACTTTGCACATGTCGGGCTCCCCAACCCTAGCAGGTCAGAAGTGGGTTGTGCTGTCCGTCATACGTAATGCTGACGCACTCTCAGACCTACTGGCAATTAAAATGATGCTAGTTGTCTTGACGCTTTGCTTACTAGGAGCAAGCCTGTTGGCAACATTGTACATGGCTCGTGATTTGGCAAGACCCTTAGAAAAATTAAGAGACTACGCTCTTAGCGTCCAGAGCTACCAAGGAGAGCTGCTAAAAGGACCTCGCAACTTCAAGATTCGAGAATTGAATCAACTAGCAGAAGCCCTCGACCATATGGTAGAGCGACTGCAAGCGCGGACGCTTGAGATCGAAGCTGCTTGGGAAGAAGCACAAGCTGCCAACCAGCTCAAAAGCGAGTTTTTGGCAACAACCTCCCATGAGCTGAGAACTCCACTAAATGGGATCATTGGTTGTGTTCGTCTCGTCCGCGATGGCTGCTGTGACGATCGGGAGGAAGAACTGCAGTTTCTACAGCAAGCAGATGAAGCTGCAATTCACTTGCTGGGAATCATTAATGATTTACTGGACATTTCCAAAATTGAAGCTGGCAAGCTTTCTGTAGTTATGGAACTTATTGATCTGCGGCAGGTTCTCCAGGAAGCCATAAACTTACAAACTGTTCAGATTCAACAAAAAGGTCTACAGCTTGTAGCACCCAATTGGCAGGAGCCGATTTTGGTGCAGGCAGACGCTGCGAAGCTGAAGCAAGTGCTGCTGAACGTGATTAGCAATGCTGTTAAGTTTACAGAAAAGGGTTGGATCGCAATTGCAACGCGGATTGAACCAGCAGGAGTCGCGCTGGATGGGAATACTTGCCCTCACGTGATTGTGACTGTTCAGGATACTGGGGTGGGCATTGACCCAGCACAGCAGCAAAAGCTGTTTCGCCCCTTTGTCATGGTAGATGGCACAACAACACGGAAGTTTGGCGGTACTGGTTTGGGACTTGCCATCTCGCGCAACTTAGTCGAACTTATGGGAGGGAGCATCATGCTGTGCAGTGCCGGGCAAGACCAAGGGACAACCGTTGCACTCTCTCTCCCCTTGGCAGATGTCTCGCTACTGCGCTCAACAGAGGCAAAAGTGTCAGCTATCTAGCTCACATTTGGCAGATCATCATTCCTCCTGAATCCTATACAAGCCATGCTGCTGAAGCGAACCAGTCCGATTGGAAATGGAATAAATTGAAGATTGATCGATCCTGGTTCATGCATAAGTGCTGAGAGTTCTGTTCGACTAAAATATCGATTACCCCAATGCCATTGAATCAGTGTTCCGAGGATTCCAGAGCGAGTCACAACCAGCACGAGTGGTGCGCCGGGACGAAGAACTCCGATCATTTCCTGTAATCCCTGTGCTTGATTTAATAGGTGTTCCAGCATGTGAGCACTGATGACACCATCAAAGGAATGATCCGCAAAGAGCAATTTATTTACCAGAGATAGGGTACCAGTCGATATCGCACCCGTTTGGTATAGATTTCGTAGCCCTCAAGCTTCTGTTGCAAAAATTGTTCTTCAAACAGAATTCGCAGAGCTAGCACCCCAATGGGCACAATCGCAAATACAGCCGTCGCATAGGATTCTAGCCACAGGGGCATCCCAATCATTAACAAAGCTGCACCTGCATACATGGGATGCCGCACAATGCCGTAAACTCCGGTATCAATCACCGTTTGATGACGGTCTACCTGATGCTTCACCACTGGTGCGGCAAACGTATTTTCCTTAAAGGAAAGGGAGATCATCCACCAGCCTGCTATAAAAAGCAGCATACCAAATCCTGAAACGATTGCACCAGGCTTACCCAACAGATGAAATCGGAATACATCTAGGGAAACGACGGCAATCAAACCGAAGAAGGTGATAGCAAAAAGGCTGGTGATGATTTTGTCAGCCAGGGGTTGACCAGGTTGAATCGGTAGTTTCAGTCGTTCAGTCCATAATTCTTCATTCTCTCGAAAGACATATATCATTGTTGCGACCGAGCTAACCGAAACAACACCGAGAAATACCCAGGCGCGCCACCAGTCCAGTGTTCCTGCAGGTAGGAATAACAACCCGCCAAAAAATAAAAGATTCCAAAAAAGGGCAAGCAGAACTTTGAGAATGAACATACAGTGATGAGACAATTTGCAGGTACGGTGTCGTCGAGGAGACTGTCAATTGGTTTGAGTCTGGTATTACACCTGAGAGCGTTCCCAGAATGGAAGGTTAGGTAGCTTGGGAACAGTTAATCATCCACGAGATGCCAAATTGATCAACTAACATACCAAAACGGCCAGCCCAAAAGGTTTTCTGGAGCGGCATTCGCACGGTTCCATTTTCTGCCAATATGTGAAAGATACGCTCTGCTTCTACCAGATCATTCAGGCTAATCGACACGGAAAACCCTTTTGGTTCTTCATAGTATTCGGGTGGGCTGTCAGACCCCATCAATTCCTGGTTGCCGAACTTCAGGCTAGTATGCAGAATTTTGTCACGCCACTCCAGTGGCACCTGATTTGTCATTGATGACTCTGGCGACTCTCCATAGGTCATCATCGTTGTGATTTTGCCGCCCAGACACTGTTCATAAAACTTAAACGCTGCTTCGCATTGACCGTTGAAAAACAAATACGGATTTAATTGCATGGTGTACTCCTTGTATGTTGGAGTTGTTCTAAATCGTTTCTAGACAGTTCAATACGCCATTGAAGACAGTTACAGATACGCGCAGGCGATCGTCGCTTTCATAGAGTTTACGCAGTTCTGTGAATGACGTGTTAGGCGAGCAGGCGATCTAACATCCTTTCAATCGGGCGAAGATGGGTTTCACTTCTGCGCTTGTCTGGAGTGGTGAAACCATAAAAGTCAAATGCCACATATTCATACAGCACAAGTCCCTGGATGATGCGGGTCAGTTCACCAACATCGTTTGGCAACTCATCGAACCGAGCAGCATGTTTGTCACCAGATGTCATCGCTGTAGGACGTGCATGGAAGTCGAGAATGTGTTGTTGCGTTGTCATACAAATTTGCCAATTAGCGAAATTTATTAGGTTTCTCCCGCCATTACATTCACCAGGTACTCTTCAAGGCGATCCAGGCATTCAGACCAACCCTCTAGATGCGAATTGCGCCCCTCGACAGACTCAAACATAGCTTGATGGAAGGTCAGCTTTGTTTTGCCATCATGCTCTAAAAACGTCACAGCTACTAGCGTTTCGTGCTTGGGTTTGCCGTCCTCGTCTTCCCAGGCAAACGTGAAAACAAGGTGTTCTGGCTCTACGATCTCGCGATAGATACCCTGCATCCAGTGGTCTTTGCCTTCGGGCGATCGAATGCAGGCTCGATAAGTACCGCCCAGCCGAACATCCATCTCACAGAATGTTGTCGTAAAATCCTTCGGTCCCAACCAGCGGGCGAAATGCTCTGGCTGAGTCCAAACCTTGAACATGAGACCACGTGGCGCATCAAACACACGAGTCACAACAATTTCCCGATCGGATGGTAACGTCACCGTTAGATCATCTTTTTGGTGTGCGACCTGCTTTGCCAGGAATTCGTCAAGGCAATCGAAGCTGGAATTCCAGCCTGCCACAACACCCATTTCTTCGTGCTTACGACAATCGTCGCCAGTTGCATGTACAATCTGGAGGGTGAGTTTAGTCTTGCCGTCCAACTCCTCAAACACGGCTGTCATAACGATACCCTGCGGTAGATCTGCGTTGACGACCTTGTCGAAGCCTTCATCAAATTCATTACTGGTGACAATCCGTTCGGGTGGCACGATTTCACGGAAGATACCTTTGACCGGGTACTCTGTGCCATCCGGACCCACCATGACGTAGCACCATCGACCGCCTGGTCGCAGATCCAGTTCAGTTACACGGGTGGTGAAGCCTTCTGGTCCCCACCACTGCAGGATATGTTTTGGCTCTGTCCATGCCTTAAACACCAGTTCTCGCGGAGCATTGAAAACGCGAGTAATCACAATTTCGCGATCGCTTTGAGTGTCAGTAGAGCCGTTATGTTTCAGCATTCGAGTTCTCCTTAAATGTGAACGATCGCAGGTTACGGTTCTCGATCTTGTTGCTTTTCCTCTGCTTGCAATTCCTGTAAATACTCATCCAGGCGATCGAGGTTCTCCTCCCAGAACTGGCGATATTGCTCAATCCAAGTCGCTGCATCCTTGAGCGGTTCTGCCTCTAGCCGACAGGGTCGCCACTGGGCCTCTCGACCTCGTGTAATCAATCCAGCACGTTCTAGCACCTTGAGATGCTTGGAAATGGCAGGCAGGCTCATCTTAAAGGGTTTGGCTAGCTCAGTCACCGATGCTTCACCCTTAGCGAGATGAGCCAGAATGGCACGCCGGGTCGGATCGGCAAGGGTAGCAAAGGTGACGCTCAATTGATCAGTGGACATTTAAGCTGGAAGCATTTAACCGAGCAGTTAATTAACCACTAGGTTAAATGTACTAGTCAGGGATGTCAAGGGCTAATGGGATTGCATTCCTTAAACTTTTGTATAGCAATCTCACATGTTCTGATTTGTTAGTTCGATTGTTTACTAAGCGCGATCATAAGCAATGCCGCTGCTATCAGCGCCGCTATCGTCCGAATGTGGTTCCAGAACGTCCAAGTGGTCAAGTATTTAGCCCACAGGCTTGCACCCTCAGTACTATCTGGTTTGACGATCGCTAACATATCGTTTAACGGCACATTGAACGCGATCGTCACCAGAATGGTGCCCATAAGATAGAACAGACTGCCGATGAGCAAGTAGGTAGCACCAGGTTGATGCCACTTTAACAGCGAGGAAACCGTTAGAAAGAGGCAAGCCGCAGCCGTTCCGAAGAGTGCCAGCATGAACAACGGATTGATTGCCGTGATGTTGATGGATTGCATAGCGGCAATGCCATCCTTTGGCTGAAGTCGGGCAAGGGCATTCATCACAAAGGTGGAGAAGGCGAAGAAGACTCCCGCGACTAGCCCGCAGCCGCTCGCTGCAAATAGCTTCAATGTGAAAAGTGAGGAATGAGGGATTGGCATAAAGCCTTCGATTCGGGTTACGTTTCAATACGACACAGCAGGTGTCTTGTGCAGGTATGAATCATCTGACAA
>JAFAVL010000361.1 GCA_019242465.1 Chroococcidiopsidaceae cyanobacterium CP_BM_RX_35
AGCCTGCGCGATCCGCTGGTGATCCTCGTCAGCGTGCCGATGTCGATCTGCGGCGACGAGCCGATTGACGATAGTTGTAGGCAGCTCCTGGTGGTAGACACCTGAAGGGATAAGACCACAGCCACCATAGCGTTCCATCATCCGGAGCTGGACTAAGACATCCTCACCACAGTGTTCTGTCGGGAGCTTCTGCCAGAAAGAGTAACCGCCCACATCATGGAGTTTAGCGGTGTCATACATGACACAGCCCCCAACCCAAGCAACTCGATACTTGCGTTGGTTATCGGGGGTAATGCCCAATTGCTGCTGGACATGGTAAATGTTGGCAGCATTGTGCAGCCGCCAGCGCTCCCATTGAGGACTACCTGACCGGACTATCTCTGGCTGAACTGGACCATCCCAAAACTCAATTGATTGCTCGTGTGGTCGAATATCAGAAACATAGCTGAGACCAATAACAGCACTACCTACAAAACCGCAGCTTTCCTCTTGAATAGCAATAAGCATGCGCTTTACTACGTCTGATTCCAAGATTAGGTCATCGTCAAGGAAGAGACAGTAGGGCGCTGTTGCCTGTTCTAGCAAAAACTGGCGATGCTCTGCCATTCCTTGGCGCGGCAAATGCTTATGAATTGTAACAGGATGACCGTGGGTGCGAAGGACGCGTAACGCAGCCTGCACCTCGTTACTTGCTATAATGTCACTGTCCTCAGTCTGATCAGAGATGCAAATACGGAAGTCACTATAAGTTTGAGATAGCAAGCTAGTAAGAGTGACAGCCAAACCAGCAGGACGCCGATAGGTGGGGATAAGAATATCAACTGTGGCAGTCATATCAGGGGAATAGGGTCGAATAATAGCGGTCAGTTTCATTGAGCCAACGGTAGTGGAAGTTTGGACTCTATATTACAAGGATATATTCTCCGCAAATACAACATCTGAGTTGATCAACAAGAGGAGCTAGCTGAATCTGAGTAACCAGCTCAACAGGCAAAGATCAGGACTGGAGAGATAGAGGAATGAGGAGTGTCAGAGGGGACTTCCAGCCTCAATAGGTTAAACGCCACAAATCTTATGTATCAAACTGGACACCATTACTTGTTGACCCCTGTTCAGAGCAGTGCAATAGAAGTTGAGCGTTGAAGGCATAGAAAGATTTGCCGTAGTGCTGAATAAAAATCCACCTAATCCCCAAAAATTCAGCTGTCAAAGCTAGGCTTGTGGCTTCCTCTTGTGCCAGTTTTCTGACATCTGATAAAGAATTGCAGTCAATGATGAGGGCTGAATCTCCCGCTCGCATCAACCCTGTAGATAACTGACATTGGTTAAGTAGCTGTCTCAATGGCGCTTGAGTTAATTTCAGGAATTGCAATATAACTTGGAACGGAAACTCAGCTTGAATATGATTGTTTGTCATCTTTCGTTGGTGCTACTTTACAGTCTGTTTGAGAATAAGATAAAACTGCTG
Organism: Chroococcidiopsidaceae cyanobacterium CP_BM_RX_35; assembly: GCA_019242465.1. The sequence continues at coordinate 1,469 of JAFAVL010000361.1, forward strand.
ATTACAAAACCAGAATCGTGTCCTTAATCCTCTAAGGACTCTAACGCGCAACTAATTTGACCTCTGAAGTTGTATTTATAAAAGTAAAGTAATTTTGGTTAATTTTCAGCAGTCTCGCCTTATATTTAATACAAGTTTTCCCACGAGTTGGGTGTGATATATGTCACAACTATGTAGAACCTAGCTCTCTTCTGGTTTTTTTAGTGTTGTACTTAAGCCTGAAAAATTATAAGTCTCATGGTGGTTAATATTCGTATCGCTAAATTATAAATTGTACAAATTAATCGAATCATCATTAAATTAGAGTCCAGCATGCCAACTACCAATATCTAGCTTGATAAACGCCCTCACTCTGGTCAGAGTAGATTGTGGTTGTAGAGTAAAGATGAATTAGCGATCGCCTGTTATCGATTTTTGTATGCCGCAATACTTCGGAAAACTGCCTGCAAATCATCAGCCCTGGTCAGAAATTGGGGAAGTGCAATCAATTCAGCGTGACGAGCGCGGCGTCCACTTTGAGTGTGATGGTCCCCATCTTATCATTAAAGTGCTAGCACCGAACTTGATTCGAGTACAACTTGCGCCAACTGGCGAATTTATGCCGCGTCGCTCGTGGGCTGTGACGCTGGATGATACTGCTTGGTCGGTTGTCCCCTTTGAGGTGCGAGAGACTGATGAAGTTATAGAAATCGAAACCGAACAGCTGCGAGTATGTGTTCATCGCCAGCCCTGTCGCATTGGCTGCTTTGACAAAGCTGGTCGTGCATTTGCACAGGATACAGATTCAGGTATGGGCTGGCGTGCTGGTGCCGTTGCTGCTTGGAAGCAGATCGCAGCTAACGAACACTTCTACGGCTGCGGCGAACGTACTGGGTTGCTTGATAAGCTGGCCGAATGCAAGACCAACTGGACAGTCGATGCCCTAGATTACGGTTCACTCACCGACGAAATGTACCAGGCAATTCCCTTTTTTATTGCCCTGCGTCCAGAGGTAGGCTATGGCATCTTTTTTAACACGACCTTTTGGAGCCAGTTCGATATCGGTGCGCAAAAGCCCGGCGTCTGGCAGATGGAAACGCGCGGTGGCGACTTAGATTACTACATAATTTACGGTCCTCGCCCGGAGCAAATCCTTTACACTTATACTCAGCTCACTGGTCGGATGCCAATGCCGCCCCGTTGGGCACTAGGCTACCACCAGTGCCGCTGGAGTTACGAATCTGAAGTAGTGGTGCGGCAATTGGCACGCGATTTTCGCGATCGCCGCATTCCCTGTGATGTGATTCATCTTGATATTGACTATATGTGCGGTTATCGCGTTTTTACCTGGAGTCCCAAGCGCTTCCCTGACCCCAGTACACTCGTGAGTGATTTGGCACTCTCAGGATTTAAGACAGTGACGATTGTCGATCCGGGTGTTAAGTACGAACCAGAAGCCGACTACCATGTCTTTGACCAAGGGTTAGAGCATGACTGCTTTGTGCGTCTAGCTGATGGCAAACTGTTTCATGGCTATGTCTGGCCAGATAAGGCTGTATTTCCTGATTTCCTGCAACCAGAGGTGCGTGCTTGGTGGAGCAACTTACACAAAAGCCTGACTGATGTTGGTGTGGCTGGAATTTGGAATGATATGAATGAACCAGCAATTGACGATCGCCCTTTCGGAGATCCTGGTCATAAGATTTGGTTTCCCCTCGATGCACCCCAAGGTCCAGACGATGAGCGCACAAATCATGCAGAAGTCCACAACCTATACGGACTAACGATGGCTCAGGCGGCAAGTACTGGATTGGAACAATTGCGTCCGACTGAACGCTCATTCGTACTGACACGCTCAGGCTACGCTGGCGTGCAGCGTTGGTCATCTGTGTGGATGGGGGATAACCAGTCTTTGTGGGAGCATCTGGAGATGTCATTACCGATGCTGTGTAATATGGGGTTGTCGGGAGTGGCATTTGTCGGGTGCGATATCGGTGGTTTTGCAGGCAATGCCACCGCTGAATTATTTGCCCGTTGGATGCAGGTAGGGATGCTCTACCCTCTGATGCGCGGTCACTCCGCCATGAGTACTGCTCGCCATGAACCTTGGGTGTTCGGCGAGCGCGTTGAGCGCATTTGCCGCGAATATATCGAACTGCGCTATCGGCTACTACCATACCTTTACACACTGTTTTGGGAAGCAGCGACGACTGGCGCACCAATATTACGTCCTTTGTTGTATCATTTTCCGCAAGATCCGAAGACCTACACGCTCTACGACCAGGTATTACTCGGTCCCTCACTCATGGCAGCACCGATTTATCGTCCTGGAATTGAGTACCGAGCAGTATACCTTCCAGAAGGGACTTGGTATGACTGGTGGAGTGGCGAACGCTACTCAGGCTCAACCCACATCCTGGCTCATGCCCCATTAGAACGAATGCCACTTTATGTGCGGGCAGGGGCGATTATTCCAATGGGACCACTGATGCAGTACGCTGATGAACGTCCACTTGATCAGTTGACACTGCGTATTTGGTCTGGCACTGGCGAGTGGCAGCTGTATGAAGATGATGGTCACACCTTTGATTACAAGACTGGCGCCTGGGCGACGACGCAATACCGTGTATATACGGTTGGGCAACAGACGCTTGTGGAGATTGCAGCACGTGAGGGGGATTGGACACCTCCTTTGCGTGAGGTATCTGTAGCTCTTGTCGGCGTCGGAGAACAGAGCTTTCAAGATGATGGCACAGCACGTCGTCTGGTGTTTTAATTCAGAGTACTTCTGCGAAAACTTCCGATTATTTCCCAATGCAAAATCGGCTGAAAATCCGGTCAAGGACTGACTCTGTAACCTCTTCGCCAGTGATTTCTCCTAAGGCTTGAATTGCACCGCGCAGATCGATTGATAAGAAATCAAGGGGGAGTTGTTGGGCTATTGTTGATTGCACTTGTTGAAGGGATGTTTTAGCGCGTGTCAAGGCTGCTGCTTGTCTTTGGTTGATTGCCAAATCTAGATTAGCTGAATTGATTTTTCCAGCTTGCGCTGTCTCCAAAATGGCTTGTTCTAAGGCTTGAATTCCTTGGTTTTGAGCAGCAACTGTTTTGACAACGTGACGAATGAGTGCTGGGTATTGCACTACTTCTGCCGTTGCTAGGTCAGTTTTATTGATAACTAGAATGAGAGGACGATTTTGTACTTGAGTGTAAATTTCCCCATCGGCAGCTGTCCAGCCAACTGAGGCATCGATGGTGAGTAGTACTAGATCGGCAAAGAGAGCAGCAGAACGCGATCGCTCGACACCAATTTTCTCGACTTGATCGGCTGTCTCCCGAATCCCTGCTGTATCGAGTACTTGCACTGGGATGCCTCTCACGACTAGCTGAGATTCCACCAGATCGCGGGTTGTCCCAGGTATATCAGTCACAATGGCGCGATCACACTGGCTCCAGGCATTCAACAAACTTGATTTACCCACATTTGGACGCCCGACAATTGCCACTTTCAATCCGGTACGCAGTAATTCTCCTTGCTCGGCTGTGGCTAAGATGTGGGTGACTTCTGCCAACACCTGCTCAATTTCTGCTTGGAGCGCTGGCTCATCTAGTGGTGGCAAGTCTTCTTCAAAATCAATCCGCGCTTCAATCTCGGCTAAGATTTCCAGGCATCTGATACGTAGTTGGCGGATGGGATGAGCTAACTTGCCCTGTAAACCAGCTAAGGCAGTTTGAGCCGCTTGGGGAGATTTAGCTCCTACCAAATCGGCAACACTCTCAGCTTGAGTCAGATCTAGCCGCCCGTTTAAAAACGCTCGTAGGGTAAATTCTCCTGGCTGAGCTAGCCTTGCCCCTTGCTCTAAACACAGTTGCAAAACCTGCTGCACGGCGATAATTCCTCCGTGGCAATGGAACTCCACTACGTCTTCTCGAGTATAGGAGCGGGGAGCCTGCATGATTAGCAATAGTGCTTCATCTACCAATTGATGCGTCTGAGGATGACGGATATAGCCGTAGAGTATGCGGTGACTTTCCCAAGTTTGACGTCCAGGAGCATGAAATAGGCTGCGGGCGATCACCATTGCCTCTGCCCCTGACACCCGTACAATACCAACGCTACCTTGTTGGGGGACGATAGCTGTAGCGATCGCGGCAATGGTTCCACATGTTGCAAAGCTCTCGGCCATCTTGCCCAATAATCTTTTGAAAAACTCTATTTGCTAGGGTAGCAGTCCTACATGACTCCAGTAGAGAACACTCCTTAGATCTATTTAGCTGTAGAAAGAGTTTGGGAGCGTAACAAAATAGTGTGATACGCACTACATTGAAGCACATTCTTCCTGAATGGCCCTCTTATTGAGAAGTAAGCGCTTACATCCTTGGTTTTTCGTTGCTAATTCTCAATAAGATCTCTGCTCCAAGATGCATACTACAAATCATACTAATTTGTTACGCTCCCAAAACGAGTAGAGTAAAGTTCCTGGAGTTGGAGTTTCAAGATTTTGCCAGTAGAATTGCGTGGCAGCGCTGCTACAAAGTCAACAGTTTGTGGACATTCAAGCTTATCTAGATGCTTCTGGCAAAAGTCAATCAACTCTTCCTCTGTAGCTGTAATCCCTTGATGCAGTACAACGATCGCCTTTGCTACTTCGCCTAAGCGCTGATCGGGCACGGGAATGACAGCGGCTTCGGCAACCGCTGGATGTTGATATAAGACTTCTTCCGCGTCTCGTGGAGAAATCATTCCGGCTCCAGACATAATCATTTCCCTAAGGCGACCCTTAACATACAAATATCCTGCTTCATCACTTGTTCCGGCATCGCCCGTATGCAACCAACCGTCTTGAAGTGTCCTAGCTGAGACATCCGGTAGATTCCAGTATCCCTGCATCAACTGGGGTCCCCGAGCAATGATTTCACCGCTAGTTCCAGTAGAGACTTCTTGCCCTTTGGCATTAATAATTCGCACTTCCGTTCCAATCGTTGGTCTTCCGACTGATCGCAGCAGTGTTGGCTGTTCTCTTAGAGCACGCTGATGATCATCAGCAGATAGGAACGTTAGAGTTGTTGTTGCCTCAGTCATGCCATAACTTTGAACAAAATCACACAAGAACATTGTGATTGCCTGTCGCAGAGTCCTTTCAGCTAGAGGAGATGACCCATAATGAATTAGACGAAGAGCCTCATAGCGGTGAGCGGATGTATCAGGAACTGCCTCTAAACAGGCTTGGATCATGGCAGGCAGAAGGGTTGCAACGGCAATCTGTTCCTCTCTTAAAGCACGCATCACTTCACTTGCCTTGAACTCTGTTTGCAGATAGAGACAACCCCCTCCATAAACACTTGGGAACAGGATCATGTTTGGGCACCCGGCCACAAAAGCTGGAACGACCATCAACGATCGTTCCCCTGGATAAATCCGCAAGGTGAAACCAACCTGAAACAAATGGGCAATCACAGCGCGATGAGTCACGACTACTCCCTTCGGAGCACCCGTTGTGCCGCTCGTATAAATTTGATAGACAGGCTGATTGTCTGGCAGATTCAAGTTCTGGAAAGTCGTGGATTGATTCGCAACCCAAACGCTGTAGTTCTGCCAATCCTCAAGTGTTGCATCACCGAGGGTAATGTACTGCTTGACAGTCTGGAACTGACTGCGAAGCGTGTTTAACTGATCAATATAGTCCTCTGCTGCAACCAGCAATCGCACTTGGGCATCGTTGAGAATATCGCACCATTCAGCTGGCGTTAGGCGGTAATTTAGTGGAACCAGAACAACGCCTGCCTTTGAAGCCGCAAAATAGAGGAGAAGATACTCCAGGCAGTTCTTTGAAAGGATAGCAATGCGATCACCCACTTGCAGATTGCTTACCATCAATGCACTGACCAGGCAATGGGTTTGTGCAAGCGCTTCACCATACGTTAGCCGATGCGCTCCATGGATTGCAAAATCGGCATCTGGGTGCTCACGGGCTTGGTAATCGAGAATATCATGGAGCCACATGTTCTATTTCTCCTTCGGGTAGTGATATGGAAGTAGTAGTGAGGTAGAATCCTTACCCCCGTCAGTATCCTGGACAATGTTAGCTAATGCAATTAATCCTCAAATAATCGCTGACAAATTAGCGTTTTTGATGACAACAATTTTGGCGTTCTTACTTTATTCATTTGTATTGCTACTGTCTAAATTAATACAAGAGTCGATAGAATTATCCCAAAGAATATGTGAAGAACCTTCAGAACGAGCCTGTCCTACCTGTGGCTCTGAGCATTTAATTAAAAATAGTTCAGTTCATAACGGCAAACCAAAATGCCAATGTAAAAGCTGCGGTCACGAATTTGTTGTCAATCTTACTAAAACCACTGTACCACAGGAAATAAAGCAGCTGATTTATCAACTCTTACTTGAGAGAATATCATTGCGAGGAACTGCCAGAGTTACTCAAGTAAGTTGGTCTTGGTTACAAGATTATGTCAATCAAAAGCTAGCTCAAACTCCGCACCAGCTCAGGGTTTTAGGGGAAATGCTAGGTAAATTGATTATTAAATGCGACAAGCTGTGGTCATTTGTCAGTCGCAAGAAAAATGAGGTCTATATCTGGCTATCAATCGACCGTAAATCTCGAAAAATCATCGGTTGCTTTGTAGGAGATCGAACGAGAAAATCAGCTCGTAAATTATGGGCTTCCTTACCAGAGACTTATCAGCAATATGCCTTCGCCTATACGGATTTTTGGCAAGCTTATAAAACAGTTATTTCCCACAATCGTCACCCTTGCTGTTGTTAAAGAAACAGGTCTAACTAATCATGTCGAACGATTGAATAATACCTTCAGACAACGAGCTTCTCGACTGGTGGGCGGTGCTGAATCGGCAGTGTATTTGCTAAAAAGGAAGAGTCAGCAAAAATTAATTAAACCACATGAGATGCCCACAGTGCCACTCTTCTAATCTTCGCAAAGATGGTCGTCAGAATGGAAAGCAAAGGTTTGAATGTAAAGATTGTGGTCGCCTTTTTCGAGATTCTTACGAAGCTAGAGGTTATCATTCTCAAGTCAAAAAGATCTGTTTGGAAATGTACTTAAATGGCATGGGATTCCGCGCTATTGAAAGAATTACAGGTATTCACCATACAACAATCATGAACTGGGTCAAAGTGTCAGCAGAAGAGTTGCCAGAAGATGAAGAAGATCATCCGATTGTAGCTGAGTTGGATGAACTCCAAACCTATGTTGGGCGGAAAACCTATAAAATTTGGCTTTGGGCAGCTATCAATCATCACGCTCCTGGAATTTTAGCCATATAGGAGATCGGAGTGGGCGAACTTTTGCCAAGCTCTGGCAGAGAATTAGAGCTTGGGAAAGTAGAAAATATTTAACAGATGGATATTGTGTTTATGCTAATTATATTGATTCCAAAAAGCATTTAGTGTTACCCAAAATTCTATTGACTAGAGTTGAAGGAGAAAATACAAGATTGAGGCATTATCTAGCTAGATTGCATCGAGCCACTCTTTGTTACTCAAAATCTCAAGAGATGTTACGATATTCAGTCGGACTATTAATGCATTATTCAAGATTTCAAATAATTCCCCTAACCAGCTAATCCACTGACCATTCAGCAACGCCCAACTTTGAGCCTCCAACAGCCGCTCTCTCAGTTTAATTCATGCACCCAAACTGCACCCAATCTTGTCTTGAAATTGCCGGAAATGCCGAGTCACACATTTAAAGCGTTAACCGGACGCGCTCCCTGTACTTGGTTTCCAGAGCGGAACGTATTGATTTATCTGGATGGCTCAAGGCAGATTTGAACTGCCGACCTTGGGCTTATGAGTCCCCTGCTCTAACCAACTGAGCTACTGAGCCAGAATTTTTCAACCAGTATCTAAGCATAGCATACCCATACTAGCCATTGCTAACTGAGATAGACCGAGGGATCTCTTAAACCCCTCGGCTAGCTACTAATTTCCTTCTATCAATTAGTTAGTGTGGTAAGTAAGCTATCGGATTAACTGCTCCATGCCCAGGTGGATGCACCTCAAAATGACAGTGTGGTCCAGTACTGAAGCCAGTACTGCCCATTTCAGAGATTTCCTGACCTTGCTGAACCTGTTGCCCAACCCGCACTAGCAATCGGCTGTTGTGACCATAGCGCGTCAGACTACCATCTGGATGCCGGATATCTACAAGGTTACCGTAACCACCAGAGTTCCAGCTAGCTGTTATCACCACACCTGGTGCCGCCGCAAATACAGGTGTTCCGACTGGAGCCGCAATGTCAATTCCCGGATGTATGTGACCCCAGCGCCAGCCAAAGGGAGAAGTTAAGACACCCTTTGTAGGCCAAATGTAACCCTTGAAGGCTATTAAAGATTTGGGCAGGTAGATATCTGCTGCTGCCAAAGGTGGCAACCCTGGGGAAACTGTCTGACCACTAAGAAATTGAAACGGCGCAGACATCTCTCCATCCATAGGTGCCGTTGCCAAGGGCTGTGCTAAAGCTGGAGCGGTTGGACTTACAGTAGTCAGCGGCTGCGCTTGATCCACAGGCTGTAGGAGTTCAGCCGCTTGAGCTAAGAGGAGTTCTGGTTGAGAAAGATTAATCGGTTCAGAGGCAAATGTAGTAGGTGCAGGAGACGACAGCGGCACTGCTGCATCAGAGCTAGCCTGCCTATTTATTGGCTGATTAGAGTACTTCTCCTGTAATCTCTGGACCTCAGTTTGCAAGTTCTGGACAGAAGGTTCTGCCAGCCTAATACTGTTTACCGATAAATTGTTCGACTCCTCAGACTTCAACTCCGCCAGACTGTGTTTTGCTTGGTGGTTCGCTTTTAAACCAGCATTGACATTCTCAGTATTAATAACTGGTCCGCCTGCCTTCTGTACCAAGTTTGTGGGTAAATTTGTGGCAGTTTTCGTAGGCGCAGGAACCATACTAGTTATGGGATCGTTCCTTACTGGTCCAGCGGCAAGAGCGCTGTAACCACTTTGTCCAGGCATTAAAAGGCTGGACGCTCCGAGTGAGACTGCTAAGCCAGTCATGGCGGCGGAGGTGCGAACTCGCCACTTGAGCTTGCGAGAGCTAGCCCCCAAAGCCGCCTCCGGCAGAACGTTGAGCTTGCGCTCTTGAGGCGCCGGAGCTTTCACAGGCGTTGCGTTGAGCTTGCGCTCTTGAGGAGCCGGAGCTTTCACAGGCGTTGCGTTGAGTTGTGAACGAACTAGCTGGAGGAATCCCCCTAAGTCACTGCTACAAGATGCACCTACAGGACGTGCCTTAACCTTCTTCGTCGATGCTCGTTTCAAAAACGACCTCCTATGAACACTAGCGCTTGACTGGTCTCAACTCATTGAATCCACGACCAGTCAATGTTTTCAATCAACTACTTCTTCTTGTGCCAAACAAACTCCTCACAAGCTTTGGCTTTGACTTGATGTTTACTCTACGAATAAGCTGCTCTCTAATAGTCAGGACATTGCCTTTGGTTGACAGCCACAGAGCCACCAAAATAGTTTGCCTAACCCAAGATAGGGACTAAACCTCTCTTAAGAGATATGGATTCTCTGTAAGACCATTTGAGTTTCAACACTTTATCCGTCTGAGTAAGTACAAGAGGAGAATTTACGCTGATTCTTCTGCTTTAGACAAGCCTGTGATTCTTCTATTGTTTTTAGAGTCAAGCTTGTAAGGAATATCAAGTGGAATAGCTTAAAGAGTTGGTTTCGCTCGCTTTCAAGGTTTTCTGTCCTTTCTTAGCAGCGGCTCTGGGATCAATAAAATCTATCGCTTGAACGTTGTGACTAGCTGAATTATGTATATGAATTTCTTATATAAATCTTGTCTTTTTTATGGTGGGGCGCTGTAACCGTGCAGTAGCAATTCAGCAAATTAGTACATAGATTGCGCCTTAATTGGTGACAGCAATACAGCTAAGAGCGAAGCAACAATTAATCAATTAATAGCTATATATGTTGGAAATTAATAAAAGTCATTGAGCAACTATCAATTCATATAATTTCGTTCTCAAAGGTTTGCCGGAGCCAGCTCCGGCAGCGCGAAGAGCGCAAGTCAAGTTGGAGCCAGACTTACTTCAGATAGCCGAGTTGACGACGGGCTTCAAACAAACCAACAGCTACGCTGACTGAGAGATTCAAGCTACGGACAGACCGTTGCGTCATAGGAATATGGACAGTTGCGGCACAAGCTGACAGAACAGATGACGGCAAACCAGTAGTTTCACTACCAAACAACAACCAGTCATCTGGTTGAAACCGGAAATTGACGTGACTGAAACTACCAGCCACGCTGAAGCCAATCCAGCGCCCTCCATACTGTTGGTGATAGGTTTGGAAGGCAGCGAGAGAGTCATGACAATGCAGACTAACATAAGGCCAGTAGTCCAAACCAGCTCGTTTTAGGTAACGATCGCTAATTTCAAATCCTAGCGGTCCTACCAAATGCAATTCAGTATTTGTCGCAGCACAGGTACGGGCGATGTTGCCTGTATTTGGGGGGATTTGCGGTTGAATCAGGACAACATGAGGCATGAACAAGAAAGGGGTGTAGGGGAAGGTGTAATTCTCCCACAAGAGCGGATCAGGGCAAAGGGTTCTCTGTTGCTCAAGAGAGGTTGTCTCCCCCACCGGGTAAAGGACTCTGGCAAAGCCAGTGGAGAAAAAGAAATAGTTGATATTGCGTACATAATCCACCTAAAGGTAGAGGTATGCATAGCTTTTTCTAATACTAGCCAACTGCAATACATTGATTAGATATTCTTAATCTTCTCCTGCATAACTAGGCAACTAAGGACGAACATAGCTTGTCCTCCAGTTCTCGCTCTCGCTCTTGCAGTGCCAAACCTGCTTGGACAATCACTTGCCGAACATCGAAACCATAGGAGTACAGTGTCAACCACTGCTGTGCTTCATTGCCCTCTCGCAGAATTTTTGGCAAAGGAGACAGGAAGCAGTTGAAGCCTCGTTGTTTTGCGATCGCCCAAACTTCTTGATAAATTTCTGCAATCCAGTCTCTAGCTAAGATACTTCTACCATCTTGCCAGTGCGTCAACTGAGCATCGAGACTGTGACGAGCAGCAGCTGCTTCGTTCACAGCAGTGAGGGCAATTAATTCTTCTGGGCGGCTAGCAGCCGGGAAGAAACTTGTTTCCAACGGATCGAGTCGCGGATCTTCAATAAGCTGCAAAAGCCGGGCTTCTAGCAAAGCGCAAATCGCTAACAGGGCAATGGGATCGACGACCAAATCGCAAATTCTCAGCTCGAGGCGATTAAGGTCGTAAGGACGGCGATCGCCATTTGGACGCACAGATACCCAGAGGTGTCGCACATTTTGCATTGTCCCCGCCACTAACTGGGCTTCAACCCATCGGATGTGGTGAGCGTGGCTTTCAAATAGAGGGACATGAGCTGGGGTTTGGGGAAAGAGTCCCCAGCGAGTAGAGTGATACCCGGTAGTATTACCATCGAGAAACGGGGATGAGGCACTAAGAGCAAGGTATAGGGGAGCTTCAACCCGAACCAAGCGGCAGGCTCGCATAAGGATCTCAGGATCACTGATGCCAATGTTGATATGTACACTCGCTGTAACAACTTTGGTACCGTAGGTTTGCTCAATGTAAGTATGGTAAGGGTTGCTAGGATCAGAACGCCAGAAGCGATCGCTCCCGCCCACAGATAGAGTACTTCCAGGAATTAAAGTGTAATTACCCAAGCGCTTGAGGTATTCTCTCAGCCGCAGTCGAGGACGTACCAAGTCACACAGCAATTGGTCGTAATTACAAGAGGGCGAAGTTGTGTATTCCACATTGCGGCTATCTGGCTCCCGCACAAATCCGTCTAAAGACGCTACGATTTGGTCTGAGAGTCCGACAATGTCACCTTGAGGTGTGCCAGTGTAGATCTCTATTTCGAAGCCTTTTGATAGCAGCACGTTTTTCTCCTCGGCTCCCGTTGAGTTTGTATTACGTCCTAAAGTGTATCGAGGCAAACGAAAAATTGCATCTACCTCTCTATCTATCCAAACACACTTAGGTTGAGAGCGTGTGTCATTTGCTGCAAAAAGAACTGACCAGCTTTTGAATTCCCCATTGGGTCGAGTGGGGGGCTGTAGCAGGCGATCGCTCCCTGATTTGGCACTACAGACAGCATGGCACCACTCACTCCTGATTTCGTTGGCAGTCCCACCTGAACCGCAAAGCGTCCAGAGGCTTCGTAAAGTCCACAGGTAGTCATGATAGCGTTGACGACACGGCTGTGTGCTGGCAATACTATCCCTTTGCCTTGCACTAGCAGCATTCCTAAACTGGATAAATCAGCAACGGTTCCAGACAAGCAACAAATGCGGTTATACGTATCTAGAGCCATGTCCCCCAGCTCCAGATGATGAGACTGCTCTAGCAGACTGACAATAGCTCGATTCCTTTTATTCTCCAGAGACAGCACAGAAATCAGCATTTGCTCATCTAGAAATAGCTGACAATCTGCCTGTTGATTGAGCCACTGACGCAAACCTTCGCAGCGAGTGCGTGCATCTTGACCTGGCAATAGGGATGCCAAGACAATTGCACCACTATTAATCATCGGGTTGCGCGGCCACCCCTGGTCTGCTTGTAGTTGTATTAAGGAATTAAACGATTCGTCAGAAGGTACCATTCCTACCTGCGAAAATACTGCCGCTGTTCCCAACTGCTCTAGCAAAAACAGCAAAACAAACGGCTTGACCACGCTCATTAGTGGAAATGATAGACTGGTGTTACCAAATGTATGAAGGCGATCACCTTTACCTCTGACCTGCACCGCAAACCAAGTAGGATTAGCCAGGGCAAGCAGAGGTATATAATTTGGCAAATGACCATCAAGGGCATAGGTGCATGCTTGAACTGCCCAGGTATCAAGTTGAGCCTGAGTGAGGGCAGCCAGTCCTGATGAAGATGGTGTCAAAGTGGGATTAGTCAATTGGTATCGGTGAATACAGATGCTAGACAGCCGTCCTAGAAATACTTGCCTCAAAAGCTTACTGTTTCTCAAAGAAGAGCAGCCCAATGAATCAAGAAAACTCTATACAGACTCTAGCAGTAGACATTGGGGGCAGTGGGATTAAGGTGATGGTTCTAGATCAAGGCGGACATCCACAGACTGAACGCAGTCGTGTGGAAACACCTCGCCCCGCGCATCCGGATGCTGTGATTGCAGCTATTGTTGAGTTAGTAGCAGGTCAAGGTGACTTTGACCGAGTGACAGTAGGCTTCCCAGGTGTCGTGCATAACGGTATTACCAAAACGGCAGTCAATCTCAGCCCAGATTGGGTGGGGTTCGATTTGGCAACAAAACTCTTTCATCTTTTGGGTAAGCCTGTGCGGATTGCCAATGATGCCGATATCCAAGGATTTGCGGCGATTTCTGGACATGGGGTAGAGTTAGTGATTACCCTGGGCACTGGCTTCGGCTCGGCACTGTTTTTAGACGGGAAGCTTTTGCCAAATCTGGAACTTGGTCACCATAATTTTCGCCTTGGCAAAACCTACGAACAACAACTAGGGCGGGCGGCATT
>JAFAVL010000385.1 GCA_019242465.1 Chroococcidiopsidaceae cyanobacterium CP_BM_RX_35
TATACGATTGTTAATCCTTGTTCAGCATAAGCTTCAGCCATTTAGAGTATGTCTAGCTGTTTAGGAAACAAACTGGCTGGATAGGGGCTGCTGCTTGAATTGTTGACGAATTATCCATTACAGAGTTTAAAACCGAAGCTGGCTGCATTTCACTATAAATAGCTTTAGGCTAATACATGTAATCACACAATTTTTTGAGAAAAATACCCATGAATAATGAAAGAAGTCTTTACAAAAACACAGATATGAAGGAAGAAGACACTACAGCGGACAGAGGGATTATCCCTGCTGAGGTAGCGGCACGTCGGGAGAGGGAAGGTGATGCGTTTAGGCGAACGGCTGACGAACAAGCAGATCCTGAGAGCATTGATGTTACGGGGGGAGCCACAGTAGACCAAGAGGGGCTGGCAAATAATTATGCAATTGAACCCGAAATGTACGTTAACGAGCCAGGAGACTTGAGGCAAGAAGAGTCAGAACTTGCTGCTGAACGTGCCCATGAACTAGAAGAGCTGCAAGAAGACGAAGAGGGCAAGCTTGATATGGAACACGACAAACGTCATCGAGGACCAGGGTTAGTTTAGGGGAAGGAGTAATCATCACGACCAGTCCATGTTCAGGCAAGTCAACTTGTTTCGCAAAAGCATGTGCCTCTTGAACACTCTTCACTAGTCTGGTAACTGTGGATGTTTTATGTCTCCAATACCGTTTTGTTTGATTACTGCAACATCTGAATTGCTGTAAATGCGCTCTGATAGGGCTTTCATAAATCCATGCAGCCAAAATGGATGGGTAGCCTAAAAGCTGAAAGTGGTACGCAGTACAGCTACCGCTGTCGTGTTGTTCCTGCTGTTTCCTTCAAGGTTGAACAGGACAAATGCACCAGGCGTAGTCCTGATATTATCGTTAGCCTGAAAGCGATAGTAAGCCTCTAAAGGGTAAGGAGTCGCCCGGTTAGGGGGAAGAGAAGCTCCCCCACCCGCATCAACTCGATAAATTGGCTGCCCAAACAGAATTCCGGCGGCGTTGTCCTTCTTTAACAGATCTGTGAAATGCTCACCTGCCATCCAAGCCGTGAGGGTGGTGGAAGCACTCCTGCCACCATCGTTGTAGAGAAAGAAGGCTACACCATATCCACTCAAAGCAATTTTTGGAGATAAACGATAAGTTGCCGTGGCACCTACTGAATTCGGTGGTAAACTCTTGTTGCAACCGCTGTAGAGTGATGAGATCTTCTCTACGCACCTAGCTTGACCGATAGCGATAGTCAGTTAGGAATGCCAAGATCAATATAGAAGTAGCATCCTCCTAAAACTTCTATGCCAACACAGCGCGAATCAGTTGCTCAGCACTATCACGAGCGAACTAAATATGACCCGGAGACGATCGCTCTCCAGAGTCAGGGATTGGAATGGGATAAGCAGCCAGTGCCGTTCAAGGAATACAAGATTGGCACAACCTATGATCTGAAGCCCTATCTCAATCCTGAACCGCCAGCATTGACAGCTGATCTTCAGCAATGGCGGCGGCTGTCCCAACTGCTGTTTTATAGTTATGGTCTAACAGCTAAGGTGCCAACAATGACGGGGGAGCCAATATATCTTAGAGCTGCGCCTTCTGCTGGTGGCTTATACCCAGCGGAAGTCTATCTGATCTCCCGTGGCACACCACTCTTGCCTGAGGGACTGTACAACTATCAGCCTCAGACCCATACTTTAATCAATTTTTGGGAGAGTGAAGTATGGCAGACCTTGCAAACAGCTTGTTTCTGGCATCCGGGTTTAGACAGTAGCCAATTGACAATCGTCACCACTGCTGTTTTCTATCGCTCGGCTTGGCGCTATAAAGCTCGAGCCTATCGGCGAATTTTTCTGGATACTGGTCATTTACTCGGTAATTTTGAGTTGGCCTGCGCCCTGAATGATTATCGACCCCATTTAATCGGTGGTTTCATAGATGAGGCGGTTAATCGATTGTTATACCTTGACCAAGAGCAGGAGGGAGCGATCGCCGTCATGCCATTGGCTGACCTACTTGAGGTGAGTCAAAACTTGCCAGTGAGCCAAACTGCTCTGCCCTCTGCCACTCAGACTGAGTATCCTCAACTGCTAGATAGTGAATTGTTGGGATATTGCCATCGGGCAACGCAGATTAGTACAGGCAAGCCAGACTTAAAGGTTACACCAGAACTAATCCAGTCAGACAAATACAATTTTCCTTTCTGTCTTAAAGTTTCCACAGCAACAACTGCCATCGACTGGGGAACCAATCTAGAAGGGCTAGCAAGTACTATTCTTAAACGGCGCTCCACTCGTGCCTACAGTGGTTTCGATTTAACTCTCGACGAACTCAAAGCTCTATTAGATTTCACTTACCAACCTCAGCATTACACTGACCAAGGTTTGGATAGCTCTCCCGACTACTTTGATTTGAATTTAATTGAAACCTTCGTTGCTGTATCTGGGGTAACAGGTTTGGAGGAGGGATGCTACTATTACGCACCGAAAGCTCAAGAACTGCGGCAAATTCGGTTTAAAAATTTCCGACGGGAGTTACACTATCTCTGCTTGGGACAAGAACTGGGTCGGGATGCAGCAGCGGTGTTGTTCCACACAGCCGATCTAAAAACGGCGATCACTCAGTATGGCGATCGGGCTTATCGCTATCTCCACATGGATGCTGGGCATTTGGGACAACGACTGAATTTAGCTACTATTCGCCTGAATTTGGGTGTGAGCGGTATTGCTGGCTTTTTTGACGACCAGGTGAATGAAGTGTTGGGTATCCCCGCTGATGAGGCGGTGCTGTACATTACGACGCTAGGGCGTCCGCGATGAAACGACGCGCGAAAGCTTCCGGTCATGACGACCAACCAGGCATGGAAGTTAATTAAGCTCGATCTCCAGATTGAAGTCATTAGATAGCACCGAAGGAAACCTGACAGATTTACTACAATTGATCAGCCCTGCGGGAAGAATGTCGGGGGGAGAGGAGTTCAAATCCTACCTCGTTGCACTTGTCCTGAATATTTTTGTGTAATTCTGAATAGATCGTCGACATTATTTTGGGATTGTCAATGTAGACGTTAAGCTGATAAGTTACATAAAAAACATCGAGACTAACATTTTCCACATATGGACTGGGGTCTGCTAGGACACAGGGGGTTGCACGAGCAGCAGCAATCAGCACTTCGTGGACTCCACGCCATGGTAGCTCGTATCCAAAGGTAACTTTGGTACTTAGGTTAAGCGGAGGAGAGCTAGGATCTCGTGCTGCTGTACTGAAATTAATAATAGGGTTATTGACTATTTGGGAGTTGGGGATAGTGATAACGGCGTTGTTTTCAGTACGAACATGCGTTGCCAACAAGGACTTTTCTACCACGTCTCCTATGGTATCCGCAATTTTGACACGATCTCCAATATTAAAGGCTCGATTATAAATTAGGATGATACCTGAGACTATGCTAGTAACAGCACCAGTAGACCCCAGTGAAACAAGGATTCCCAAAAAAATTGAAACACCTTGAAAAGCTGGAGAGTGACTTCCAGGGAGGTAGGGAAAAATTAAAACGATAGCAAGAGAAAAGATTAATATCACCAAAATGTAGTAAGTTGGACTTATCCACTCTCGATAAAACCAGCTGAATGAGATATTTCCTTTTTCTAATTCAGAAAATATGAGCTTTACAAAGCGAATAATGTAGGAAGTAGCAAAAATAATTAGGGCAATACTAAATATATTTGGTATATAGGACACAATTGCTATTACAGCTGCCACAAGCGCAGAAAATAGGTAATGAGAAAGTACTGAACCATAATGTTTCGTCCGTGAAAAAAAAGACAAGACTAATAGGATATAGAGATAGACAAGAAGAAACTTGATTGTCTGATGTGTTATCTTAACCAGATTGAGTAAAAAGCTGGTGATTCGACTAGAAGAGAGGAGTTCTAGATTTTGAATTCTAATGGAAGGAATACGTTCTGCTTCTAGAGATTGCAATTTGTTAGAAATTCGGGAGAAAGCCCGGTTTTCTAACCTAAAGATGACGTAAAGAGCAATTGAGGTAACAAAGGCATAAAAAATGCCTAAAAAAAGGGGAAGCCAAGGGAAACTAGTTTTAATCATGGCTGTAGCTAGAAAACATTACAAATACGGTTAACTTAAACGTTAAGCAGAGATAAGAAGGGAAAAAAGAAGGTTATTATCCAGGACACCAATGAATGTAGTTTTTTTCCTTGGTTTAGCGTTTCCCTTCGTCTTATTTGAGTACAGCCGCGTCATGAGCTGGTGCCGATTCTTTTAGGAAAAAGCTGTTTCCCACAAAATAAGTACCTAACAAAGCAACCATAATTGACAGGATCCAGAGATTGCGATTTTTTGCTAGGGCAGAAATTGCCGAGAGAGCCACAGAAATTTGTAAAATAGCTACAGAATAAGCATAGCCGTGATGCTGTTCAATTAACCGTTCTGCCTCTTGAGAATAACGCTCTGACAATTTTTCATCGTTGCTTGCCTTTTGTGAAATAGTTTTTTGCTCTTTCTTGTAGCGCTCAATCTCTTGACCAATTTTTACAGGAGTTGGCTTACCCAAAGAAGTCAGCAGAGATTTCTGGGATTCAAGAACAGTAGCCTTAATGCCCTTGGCTTGATAGTAAGCCCACTGATCTGAAGCTTGAGTATACGCA
Source organism: Chroococcidiopsidaceae cyanobacterium CP_BM_RX_35 (assembly GCA_019242465.1). Next base: position 4,689 of record JAFAVL010000385.1, read on the forward strand.
GCAACAGCATCATTCTTATTACTCAAAGCCATGTTAATCGTCGATCCAGATTCGAGACCTGCAATAGCAGCTATGACAGCAATAATTGCTGTAGAAAAGGAAACTCGCTTGAAAAAGCCGCTTTCCTCTTTTTTCTCTTTGTTCGCTTCTTCAAACTCCTCTATCAAAGTTTTAGTTTCAGTTTCTTCTGGCATATCATTTCCTCGACTATTGATGGATGTGAAACTAACCAGATTGATAACTCAGATGCCCCTCCATATATTTGTTGCCGCTATATTGTCGCCTAATTAGTTAGTTCATTGTTATAGAATAGCTGAAGGGAGCTACCAACGCCAATTTGGGCACAATGTGACAGGCTTGTCAGCCCTGGCTAATCTGTTAAGTTGCTGATCTGGCTTCCTCTTTAAGAATAAATCAAGAAAATAAAGAACCAATAAGGACATCGGAATTATTTCAAAAAGCTTTAGAAATAGTTAACCTAATTTTCCATAAGGGTGTTGGTTAAGGTGCTTTTGCTTACTCCTTCCAGAAGGTAGAGGTCGAAACCTCAGCTACTTAATTAGATGTCCAGAGGATTAAAAAGAAGGAGGATGGCGTTATTATAGTTAGGGTTGGCGTTTGTCCTGATATAGATAAGGTAAAAATCTACAAAGACTTTAATAGAGTTTTGTCAGCACAATATCAAGCAAGACTTGAGGATAAAGATAAACATATTAATCAGTTATTTTATGCCAAACATGTATTCGGGTTGCAGAGGTCTCTAACAGCTCAACGTTTAGTTCACGACTGGGTAAGACCACATTGGTGAGTAAACAAAAAAACGATGCCAGCCATGGCTCTAGGATTGTACCATCGACTAGTGAAGATGGAGAAATTGCTCACCTGGCTTAGTTTCCGACCTATCACGTTTTAGCGGACCTGTACCATTGTTGTTTCTGCGGTGTTGAATTCAACGCTCAACCAAATTTTAGCGGCGTTCGCCCTGAGGACGAACCCCACCAACGCGCTCCAACCTATTCAGGTATGAATGACATTCTGCACCTCTAATAAGAAGTCTCTTGCGTTTCTGGTCCAAACAGCCCTAACAGGTAGCCGAGAACTGCTCCAAACACAAAGCCTCCTGCATGTGCCCAGTAAGCAACACCACCGCCCTCCATACCAATGTTGGCGGGAGCTTCTAGTTGAGCAACACCATAGAAAGCTTGCTGGACAAACCAAAATCCGAGGAAATACAACGCAGGGATTCGCACCGTAGGGAAGAAGAAGCCTAAAGGAATTAAGGTGAGAATTTCGGCACGGGGAAAACGGAGAATGTAAGCACCCATGACACCAGCGATCGCGCCACTAGCGCCTAAGGAAGCAATCCCAGAATTTTGGGCAAAAAACCATTGGGTTAACGCTGCCAAAACACCACAGGTCAGATAAAAGAATAAGTATTTGAAATGACCCAAGCGGTCTTCAACGTTGTTGCCAAAAATCCATAAAAATAGCATGTTTCCTGCTACATGCAGAAAACCAGCATGCAGAAACTGCGACGTAATTAAGGTTGTCCATTCAGGCAACGGATGATGCACTGGAACACCAGCTAAGCTAGCTGTTAGTTCTCGCGGCACTACTGCTGCCAGATGGAAAAACCTGTCCAATTGTGGTGGTGCTAGAGTCAATTCGTAGATAAAAACGAGTATGTTGGCAGCAATCAGCCCATAAGTTACATATGGGGTAGTCATTGTCGGGTTGTCATCTCGCAAAGGAACCACAGCTTTTTCTCGTCTTTTGTAGGTTTATGACAGGCTAACTAATTCCGGTAACCACGTCTTCTATCTTGCGGACAAACTTAGCAAACCTGTAAAGGGCTACACATTAGCTCGTTTTCTACGTGGCTGGCAACGATCAGTAGCCATAGGTATTCCCAAGGCTAAGTTGACTTGTACATCTGAAGATGCCTAAGTTTGTAATGGGTACCAGTTTAAGTGAACGGACCCTGTTGGTGCATAGCAAATTTAGGAGAGAGTGATAAGTTGCCCAGAGAAGTCAACTTGACTGGGGAAGTTACTCAAGGCTTCCACAAAGCCAAAGCTTTTTGGCAAGAGA
>JAFAVL010000605.1 GCA_019242465.1 Chroococcidiopsidaceae cyanobacterium CP_BM_RX_35
CGATCTAGTCTTTGTCAAGCCAAGCTCAACCATCTCATCAAATCCTTACTTAGAATTTATAAATCCTGCTCCTAGTTTAACCAAAGAGGCAAGGGAACGGTAAATCTACATAAATTTGATTCCGTATATTTACGTAGATTAAGATAAGGGCTCTTGACTCCTGCATAAGCTCTCAAAGTCACTTCAGTACACCATAAATAGCCCAAATCGCCAAGGCTCGGAGATAGTGACTTGCTCTGAAGGTGTTGGCGGCTGTGATGGCTTCTGGTGTACGAAATTGTAGTCCGTTCTCGTAAATTTGCCTCACAACGGTTTCTGTCATTTGAAATGCTTCAGACTTCATCCCCATTTGGACGAGAAAAGCTGCTAGCCCAAAGTTAATTCCTGTCCACACTTCCAAAGGATGAGTAGCATTGGGATTTTCTGGAGAACCATCAGGTCTAACACCGTTAGCGGCACCTAGTTGACCATTATGGAATTGCAAAAAGCAGGCATTGTAAACAGTTTTGAGGGTAGAGATGGCATGGTCACTTGGTACAATATCAGGCAGTCCCAACAGTCGAGCGTAAAATTGTCCGCACAGTTGGTCTGCCATAACGACATCTGAACCACTCTCACTATCCAGCCGATAGTACTGACCATTCCAGAGTTTTTCTTGATAGGTTGGTCGGGCTTGTTCTAGCCAAGTTTGATAAACCGCAATCATTTCCTGGATAGGCGGTGTATTCAAAGGAGAATCAAGAATTTCTCCTAAAGGGTGTTCGGCTGGGAAACTCATCAAAGTCTGACCAATGGCGATCGCTGCCTCCAATGCTGCTAGCCACAAGCCCCCGCAATAGGCACTGATTCCCTGCAATCGCCAATCGTCAAATGTTTGATCGGGTGCGCCAGAATTCTCTGGAATGCCATCCCTGTCAAGATCAAATGTCTTAAGATAGGTGAGCGTGCAGCCAATTGCAGGCCAACAGTCCCATAACAGCTCCCAATCAGTTCCACCTGTCAGCACGAAGTCTCGATAGACTTGCAAGACGAAGTCGCAAGGCAAATCCTTCCATAGGTTGCAATCTTGATAGCTGGTATAGTTCGTCTTTTCCCAAGGATGCTCATTGGGTGCCCCTAAATCGTGGGGTGTGGCATTAGCAACTTTACGCAGGGCAGATGCTTGATTGTAGCCAATTTGCCGCAGGGTGTGATCGCTTTGGGGAATTGATCGAGCATAGGCACGTAACACCGCTTTATCTAATTGTGGCCACAGCATCAATAGGGCAAATGAACCGTAAAGCCGTACATCTAGGCTCTCGTACCAGCGATAATCCAAGCACTCCAGAACAGCAAACTGACCAACTGGATCACGTTCATCAGCAGCACTCCAAAGAGTACCGCCGCCAGTCAGGTTGTAAAGCTCGTTAAATAGCGCCATTTTGAAAGTGCTAGATAAATCTGTTCGCTCTAAGATCGGCTGTTGCCAAGCTTGAATTCGCTGCCGCCAGTTTTGATATTGCGGCAAAGCAGTACAGGCAATGTTCCAGGCATTCTTTCCTGTAGAACCAAAGAAATCGGTATAGCGACGACAGTACCTGACCCCAGCAGCAAATTCAGTAATTGGGAAATCCCAGACAACTGCAAAGGGAATTGAGCGGGTTTCACCAGGTTGCAGGGTGAAACGGACAGCGATCGCGCTGCCTACTTGTTCGCCAGTGACTGCTGGTGTCTCATCAGCGTAATTGGGTAAGGAACCATCTTCAGCAAACGGATGCCAGATATCCTCACCTGTACCTTCTGGGTTCCAACGAGTGTGGTGAAAGACTTCCCAACTAGGATTTGTCAGAGTAGCAATTGACCATTGTCCTTCCCCCTCCTCAACTGTGTCACCAACTCGACCCATGACACAACCTATATAGTCAGTATCGAGCATCAACTGATTGAAATTTCCCTCACTATCTCCTAAGCGTGGCTGGTACTCATAAACTGGACTCCCATCGTCTCGCACCCGGACTTGGGGAGATTTAATAGCATTCGTAAACCAGCCCACCATATTCTGCCAGGTCAGCATAATGCTGAGGGTTAAAGGAGCGGTTGTGGGATTGTGAGCTGTCCAGACAAAGGTGGCAACTGGGTAGCTGGTTTCCTGGTAGTTTCCTGCCCAGATTGGGGAAAACTGCTCACAAGTTAGTTGGGTTTGAAATACTCCCTCATAAACGAACCAACTGCGAGGATAGAGAGCATGGTAGGTTCCGGTTAAACCAGTCGGGTACGATTTCCACTGAGATAAAGTTGATGACGGTTCGGTACATAAGGCGTAGGCTTGAGCTGGCAAACCATCTAACTGCTCAAAGACGCTAAATTGGCAAGCGGGGACACTTTTGAAGGTATGCTCTCCGCCATCTATATGCCACAGATTGAAATCGCCTCGCGATGAGCGACCAATACAACCAGCACCAAAACCACCCAAAGGCATCCCGTGCCAGGGACCATCATCAAGGTTGCTAGGAGTACGCACTGTGTAGGGTTTGTCCCAGCCTAGACCAATGGGACGCTGCCAGGTGCAGGAAGGAATGTCGGTTGCCACTTATAGTACCTTGCCTTTAGCTGTTCAGCCATTGCTACAGAGTCTTTATCTAACCCTCCATCCGGAGCTGGAATCATGATTTGGCTGGGATAGATACGACGCCCTGCACGATAAGTGGTACGAGGAACTCCAATAACAATCTCACTGAATGCATTAATCGCTTCACGACTGACAATGATAATGGGTCTATGAGATCTGAATTGACTGCATGTTTGATGCCATTATACACATCAAACATGCAATCAAGACAAGCTGAGTACGGTAGTGATATGGAAGTAGTGGTGAGGCTCAAGCTCTTGTTAGCTCTGCAGGGAATAACTGTTTTGTAAGCCTGCCAAAAGTCTGTATAGGCAAAGGTACATTGCTGATAAACCTCTGATAAGGAAGCCCATAATTTACGAGCTGATTTTCTGGTTCTGTCTCCAACATAGCAACCGATAATTTTTCGAGAATTACGGTCAAGTGCTAGCCAGATGTAGACCGCATTTTTCTTGCTATTAACAGATGACCACCTGAACGTCACATTCAATAGTCAATTTAGCTGGCAGTTTTCCCGAAACCTTTATCTGACGAGGAGTACGAGTTAGCTTTTGATTGACATAATCTTGCAACCAAGACCAGCTTACTTGGGTAACTCTAGCAATTCCTCGTAGTGATATTCTCTCCAGGAAGAGTCGCTCAATAAGCTGTTTTATTTCCTTATCACTACCCAGCAGTCGTTGCTATTGTCAGCATGCACAAGGTTTCCTCTTGACAAGACTGTCAACTGTCATTTGACACTTATACTTGTTAAGATAACCGAGTGTTTGCTTAGGCTTCAGCCACGGCAACGCAACTGACGATAAAACAGTCTCGCCCTTGAAGCCATGCTGGTCGCAATCTTATTTGACTTGGACGGGACTCTGGTTAACAGTGACCCGATACACTACAAAGCTTGGCAGGAAATTCTGCGAGAATACGGATTAGAGATTAATGAGGTGTTTTACAAGAAACATATTAGTGGACGGCTCAATCCAGTCATCATCCAAGATATTCTGCCACAGCTGTCGCTAGAAGCTGGTCAAAGGTTAGCTGATGAAAAAGAAGCCCGTTTTCGGGAGTTGGGTCTTCAGCTAAAACCTTTGCCTGGAGTCTCTAAGATCCTAGCCTGGACAGATGAACTGGGTTTGAAACTGGCTGTTGTTACTAATGCCCCTCGCTTAAATGCCCAATTCATGCTGTCGGTTCTTGGTCTCACAGATACCTTTCCCACAGTCGTCTTAGGTGAAGATGCAGTCGCTGGCAAACCCGATCCTGCTCCTTATCAGTTAGCTCTGAGGCATTTAGGGGTTGCACCTGAATCAGCTATAGCGTTTGAAGACTCTCCTTCTGGTATTCGCTCAGCTGTAAGGGCAGGCATCTGTACAATTGGCATCGCTTCAACCCATAATCCAGATAGTCTCTATAAAGTTGGAGCAGCTCTAGTCGTTCCTGATTTTACTGCCAAATCGCTGTGGGAGTGGCTGATGAGTTCTAAAGCAGTAAGCTTGAGAGACTATTCTTCCTAAATGCCCATATGTAGCATTTACGCGACTTCTGATGTAAATACGAGAAGTTAGGCTGAACGTATTGCAATTATGAGGTAGAGTCTAACCTATACAAGAATCTACTGTATTTGATACCCTTAAAACTGAACCAATGTTAGGTGATATGGCGAGCGCTAACGGCAGTGAACGGAGAGAATAAAATCATGCTAATCGAAGGTTCACTTGGTGCGTTTTTAGCTGTCTCGATTAGCGAGAATTTAAGCTCTTCTTATCAAAGGCATAAATATTCCTTAAAACTGTAGCTCTACTCTAGATTTTATGATTTTTAAAGAGGAGGAATCGTGCTTAAGTCCTCACGTTATTGTTTTGCCATCCTTATCATCTTTGGCTCCGGAATTGCAGGTTCGGCTAATGCCGCCCAGATCAACCTGAGTGGCTGGAATCCGGAGTTCGTGGGTATCGATGCCGCACAAGCTACTTTGTCCGACAGCCAAGCCTATATCGACCGGATCGACTTGGCAGCGCCGGACATTCGATTCGAGGTAACTCCGCATTCAGGTCCTCAGGACACAATCGCCCAAACAACCAGCCAATTCCTACTCTCCTCTGACGCTCAGGTGGCGATCAATGCCAACTTTTTCGCACCCTGCTGCCAAGCGGCACCAGAACCGAAAAGCCTGGTGGGGTTGTCAGTGTCGGACGGAACCGAGGTCTCGCCCCCGGCATTCGGCAGTGACGACGCTGCAGCATCCTTGCTGATCTCGACCGCGAATAAGGCAAGCATCCTCCCGCCCAGCACGATGGGGTCGATAGATTTGTCAAACGTTTTCAACGCTGTCTCGGGCAACCTGATCGTGTCAAATGGCGTGAACGTTTCCTCCACTACACCCACTGGGGCACCGCACGACCCATTCGGGCTCGACCCGCGCACGGATGTCGGTTTATCTCAGGATGGTCGATACCTCTACCTCATTGCCATCGACGGGCGGCAGCCAAGCTACAGCGCTGGCGTGACGACCTCTGACGCCGCTGACCTACTACTGACGCTCGGAGCTTACCAGGGAGTCAACTTGGATGGCGGTGGCTCAACGGCACTGGTCAAGTCAGACGACAAGGGCGGCGCTTACATCATCAATCGACCAAGCGGCGGCACAGAACGCTACGTTGGCAACAATCTTGGCGTATTCGCTGATCCGTTGTCGGTGCCAGAGCCTTCGTACTTCACGGTTTTTGCCGCTGGCTTCGTCGGCCTGCTCGCTAGCGCCGCTTTACGGTCAAGACGTGCCGCTGACCGCAACTAAGGTTACAAGAACAAGGATATAGATGTGTTACTGAAATTGATTCAGGAACTTAACAATAGCGTTTGACGGGGGACTGCTTCCTGCTGCTGCGTGGGCTGCCGTTTTGCCTTGCATGCGACCTGTCATTGCCGCCTGTTGACGCTCTCTCGCTTCGCGCGGTCAAGAAGGCCCAATGCTAGGGAAGGTGTCATCTACTGCGAACTAGACCGTCTAGTGCTAGCGGTGCAGAATTTCTAACGATTTTGCGTCACTTTAGCCTGCGACACGGCTAAAGAGCTATGGATGAAAGCATAGTTCATTGAGACATGCATTTCAAAAACTAATTGTTGAAAGCCTTGCACTGTAAGACTTCTAGAGCTACTTTGTAGTAAATAACACCTTCCCTAGCATTGGACCCACTACATTACTGTGCAAAATCTTGTTCCATTCGCAGCTTACAATTCAGACAATTCTGGCTATCAGCAACGCCTCACCCTTGTTTCTGGTTTAATATTCGGGATTCCAGTAGGGATTTGCGTGCTCTTCAGTTTGAGCACTGCTCATGTTTCCCTAGTCACAGTGCTTGTGCTTGTACCTTTCGTGTTGCTTGCATCTGGATGTTTAACAGGTTGCCTTTTCTCCTATAGGTATAGGACATCTATGCAGCGCTTTACCAAAGAAATCTATGCGGGAGTAGGCAAATTCGCTACCCCTCCTCCCACAAGTGATGCCTATAAATATCGACTTGCGTGTAGTTGGCGCAAGTCTGACAAACTGGCGGTTGGAGGCGTGCTGTATTTGGGTGAGAATGACATGATCTTTGTCCCGCACTTAGCCAACCTACCATCTGACCGTGAGCCTTTTACTATAGTCTATGCCCAAGATTTATCACTACAGCTAGTCCCGCAAAGACTTAAAGGCTTCAACAGGCTACTAGTGCCAAGACCGCCAGAGCTATTACAGATATCTTCTCTGGGGGGGTCAAGGCTTTTCTTAGTACCCACACCCAAGCAAGTCGCAGCTCGAATCCGTCAAGTTACGGGAGCCGCTTAATA
>JAFAVL010000704.1 GCA_019242465.1 Chroococcidiopsidaceae cyanobacterium CP_BM_RX_35
TTCATTTTCGGATAACGCAACATGTATATTGTCTACTGCACAAGCAATTAATCGAGTATTGGGCGAAGAGTATTACAGAAGAAATACTGTTGATTGCAGGGAGTGTACTCTTGTATTATGGTACAAATATGGCTATTGGTATTTTAAAACAGCTTGTGTCTACGAAAAGACAAGTTCACAGATAAGTTAAGTTTTCTCCTTTCTCTAGTTAAACTATTCACTCCCCATTCAACCCCACCCTCTTCCAACTAGCCGTGATCGCACTCCATCCCAAGTCCGACTCAGCGATGACTCCCCAGCAGCTAGAGGGCATCTGGGTCAATGCCGCGTGAGCGCAATCTAGCAATCAGCTCCTCTCGTTCACGTCGCTCTTGCTCTGCTTGTTGCCGTTCCTGCTCTGCCCGTTGCTCTGCTTGTTGAGTTCGCTGCCGTTCCTGTTCGAGCTGCTGTTGGGTCTGTTGAGTTCGCTGCTCTGCTTGTTCACTCCGCTCATCAGGTGATAGCAATCGGTTCCCTCCAGAGTCATACCAAAAAAGCCACTCCCGTTGCAACCCGCCATGAATTCCCTGACTGCGACCAATACCTAAACCAACTTCTGGGAAGAAAAATGGCTCCCCCATTTGGTGTTGGTACTGTCCAGATACTAACCGATACACTTCAAACGGTTCATGTCCATCTCGTCGCCAGAACTCAGGGTTATAGATGACATAGTACAAAACTCCCATTCGTGCATAGATAGTCATTTTCTCATCATACTCGCCACCTGGAGTTTGAGAAACAACTTCCAGTGTCAGCAGCGGCACCACATTGTTTTCTTCCCAAAGTACATAACTTTTACGTAGCTGATTGCCTCTTGTGCGCTCAACACCTAGGCATAAGAAAGCATCAGGAACAATGGGAACTCTGGGACTGACAGAAGTGAGGTGGTAAATGCCCATGTTCACGCCGAAAAACCAGTCAAAGCGCTCTGCCCAAAGCCAGCCCAGAATAAAGCGTAGTAAATTGGGAACTAGCGTTTGGAGTTCGTTATCCACAGGTAAGTCATCAGAATCGGGCAGCGCTTCAGATGAGGGCAGAGATTGCAATGGGTTGTACTGTACCATGACGACCTCACTGCGGAAGGACTGACTAAATTCTAGCCTGTCTTAGGTTTGATCAGTTACTCGCTCTGTTTTTAGCCCCGCCCGTTTCCAATCAGTAATGACAGTATTACACCTCCTCGCATCCGGCTCAGCCAAGAGCCCTCGGCGGTCAAGTCGATTAATGATGGACAGAATTTCTAGTGAAGGGAGAAAGCAGCTAACCACCAAGTCCTCCAGATTTGAGTAGAGCAAAAGATTAGTTTCTAGTGTATCTTCAAACAGCCTGATATCTTTACCTTGGGGTAAGTACTCATCCGCAATAATGCGCGTCCTAGCTTGGATAGCAGGTTGCCAGCCTCGCGTTGGCGGAAAAGCTAGCAGCAACTGGACTGCTTCTGTCACTTGCTCCAGAAATTCATCTGAGTTGGGGTCACCGCAGTACAGCAGATGTTTTCCGCCGAGCTGCCACCAGATTCCGGGTTGGGCTGGGGTAGTAGCAGCAGGCTGGGAAATGGCTACCGCCGCTGTAGCTTGAGGGCGAATGGCAATAATTTCCTGTTTTATACTTGGCTGTGACGGTGGAGATAGAGATAGAGGTATTTGTAAGAGTGATTCAGTTTTTGGTTGCGATGCTGACTTTAACAATCTTCTGGGCTTAGATTTAGTAGGAAGAGCATACTTTTGCTTGATAGCTTTAGCTTTTGCATAAGTTATAAATTCACCCGTTTGAGCGCGAGCGATAGCTTCTGCACGAGCATTTTCCGGGGTAGAGGGAGCAGAAAGGAGATACAGTGCCCTACTATCAAATTCTTCATTATGATGAATTTGACCCATGTATTTTGCCACATTCATAAAGCGGTTTGCTGTGACCCAGCTCCAAGTAAACTCAGCAGCTAACCAGTTGCCAAATTGTCCATGACCCAGCTTACCTTTGATATCGATTAACTTTTGTCCGATTTCAAGGATGCCTTGTGCAGTGCGCTTTACAAGCCCCCGTATCTCATCAGTCTGTTGCTGAATGAAAGCAGAAGTTTCAGCATCAAGACTATTGTAGTCAAACTCTTTTCGGGCTGGTGGATGATTAGAAGTGGGCATGGGAAGCGCACAGAATCATGGGGAAGGGTAGACCTCCAATCATAACGATTACATAGCCAACCGACTAGAAAATTTGTGCTGAGATATACAAAAATTTAGTAAAAAATGGTATGAGTTAAAAGAGAGGAAAAGGGTCTTGAAGAGCTAATCGTCTGCGAGAAAAAATTTGCTCTGAAAACAAAAAAAGAATACTGAGAAATTTCTGATAAAAAAGGGACAAAAAGCCTTCTTTTGTCCGCTACAGGTTGTTTGCTTTCCCAGGCTTGTCAAAGTTGCTTCAGAGGGAATTTTGCTTCACTTTTTGAATCAAGATTTTGGATCCAAATTCCTTCCACACAATAGAAATCCTTATTGCTCTGCTCCAGCCCGAACCCGCCCAACAACAGCCCTAACCACACCTCAAGCATTGGCATCCCAAGTCCTTGCTGTAGTTCTACCAACGACACTGTTCGGGAGCGAGAGTGCTGTTGCATCCAGTGGGCGATCGCCCTCGCCCAGTCAGACACGCATTCCTGTTCAGCCAACCCCTCCACCATCTTCTTAGTCTCTTTCCGAGTTTGACGAGCCATTGCTTGAGCTGTTTGCTTGTCCACTAGCAGGGCTACAGACCCGCTACTAGTCTCCAGCTCTTGAGATTCTGGTGTTGCATCCTCCAAGAACAGGTCTTCCATCAGATCAGACAGATTCACCGACATTGACTGCCGCATCAAACCATCCAAAAAATCCTCAGACAGAATTGGTCCCTTGCTGTTGTCTTTAAATTCCAAAGTTGCCAAAATCGCCTTGGCCCGCAGCACATAGATTTCGACAATCTGGGTGATCGCCTCTCCGGCTAGCAGCAACTGCTGGTTGCGGTCGAGTTCGTCAATTTCCGCGATAGACAGTTCTAACTTCTGCCACAAATGTGCCAGATTGGCTGTTACTGGCTCATGGACAGCAGCTGCAAGTTCTTGCCAAAGGTTAAGTTCTAGCTGTTTTGGAATTGTGTACATGAGGCTTCCGTATTTTCATCCGATGCTCCATCGCCTGCCCCTGAATCGGAGACTAGCTTTAACGGGCAGGGGGTAAGTAGACATAGACAGGGATCGAGTTCCACAGTGGCGGCAATCCCGCTGATTTGCAGCTCATATTTCCGGGCATATTCCTTCACCAGTTCCCGAATGTATGCTTTCACGTCCCCTTCTGTCCAACCCAAGGTATGGACAGGTGGGAGAGATTCCTGTTTTTGCTGCCCCACCCATAGCTCTGCTCCCAGGGCGTGAAGATCATCATCTTTGCGCTTTCGGTAAAAGTGAATCACAACT
>JAFAVL010000809.1 GCA_019242465.1 Chroococcidiopsidaceae cyanobacterium CP_BM_RX_35
TAATGCAGACTGACCCCAACTTCTTTGAGCGCTGCCTGAAACGCTGCACTCCGAAAGGTACTATAACCGCTGAAGGTATCTCCCAAAAGTGTCAGTGGCTCCTCCGAATTCCTTTGAACATAGTTCCCTGGCAATAAAGAATTCAGAGTGCTGCCAGCCTGATTGCGCCAGACGAGATAGCCTGCCCCTGCTATTAGTACCAACAGGAGGACTGATACCACCCAGTTGCCAGGAGATGCAAGACGACTTCTAGTAAACAACTTGAGAAATGGGTTAGGAGCGTGCTCAAGGGGCTGACCACAGATCTCGCAGTGCGTAGCAGTCACAGGGTTGGCATTGTAACTGCAATAGTGACAGACTAAGGTCGGCTTATTCATCAAATTGCTCCTTAAGCGGGATCAACGCTGTGCAATTAGCTAAATGTCGGTAGCAGGAGGCATTGCAGCAAGCGTTGTGCCAAACGGCTGTGGGTCTTCTCTCCTCAACTGGGTTAATAATCATCGGCTTTGTCTTGCCATTTATGCAACAAGTCCAGTGTCAATGCTGATTGGCAACACTCAGTGTATATTTCCAGGGATAAGGGGCGTAGTCGTGACAGGATTTGCTCCCGTAAAGCCCCAACTTGCACTGACTCTGCAATTCCCCACTGATTAAGGGAATGACCTGCCCAACCTTCAAGTTCGCGACGCAGTTGAACTGGATTGGCTCGCTCTGCTAAGTAGTCCCTCAATAAGGGTATGAATATCGGCTTAGCTGCACAACGCTCAGTAAACCAGCTCTGTAAGCTGGTCAGCATTGCATCTGTCTGAGCTACCTGAGCAGTGTATGCTCGCGTCTGCTGCACCAGTTCACCCACTAGTTGACTAGCCTGCGTATAAGTTTCTGCCTCCAACTTAAATTTGTAGGCAACAGCAAGGGCGCGTAGGGCTGCTTCCCAGTCCGTGCTACGACCAGACCATAACCAGTTGCGGTCTGCAAGTTTTCCACTCAAGGTATAGTAAGCTTGCCAGGCGGAGCTTTCCCGTCTTAGACAGTCTTGCCTTTGAATCTCATAGTTAGCCTGCACATTCTGTAGTACTTCACTCAAAGACCCAAGCTTTTCTAAGACCGACTGTGGTCCTGCTTGCCATAGCCTAGCAAGGTGCTCCCGCAACTTCATCCGACTTTGTGTTCGCAGGATTAGGGTGTTGGAATGCAACTGTGCTAAACAACTGCCTATTGCTGTTGGGGACTGGGATGGTAAAGAGGTTGTAGGGGTTAGCTGAGTAAACCACCTAGCTAGCCCGGCAACTTCCTCCTCCCACCACTTGCGGTGGCGAGAGTGCGGCTGTAGTTTCTTTTGCTGTAGCTGCTCGTGCAGCGCCTGGACTCGTAAAATTAGTTCTTCAGAGAGTAAAGTGTTCGTAGCCGTCCTGCATAAAGCGATGAGGAGTGGAGCTATACTCTCGACGCTGGTTAGCCCTAGGTCTTCTGCGATGGTTGCTACTGAAAAGTTTTCCACTGGCAGCTCCCGCCATTGTGCGATTGTCTCTGCCGCTAGCCAGCAAGCCCAGGTCTCCAGACGACAGACCAAAGAGCTGTTTCTCTCACTTTTTCCTTCCAAACTAATGCTGACAGTTGCCTCTGAGGATGGCTCCCAGGGGTTTTGCAGTTTTCCTGTCTCCATATAGCTCTCCAGTCCATAAGCGTAGATTAGTTTCAGTCAAGCCTGTGCCAATTGGTTTTAATAACTACTTGGTTAAGCATTAGAACGGCTAGTCGCCTCTTAGCAATCAAGGCAACGCCTGCGGTAGCTCTGACAACTCAGCGTTCCGCTGAAGCTACCCATAGCGGCTACGCCCTTGCAAGCTCAAGAGCGCAAGCTCAATAGCGTTTCAGGCATGTTTTTCCGTATAATTACTGGTATTGTCACTGATAGATCACAGATTAGCAAGACACAGATCACAGCAGTTTGAGGGAATTTTGATAAAGCATTGTGTAAGTGGGTCTTATTGCCAAAATAGAGAGCTGCCAATTTTCCACGAACGCCATCCTAGTTTTCGTGCCGGTGTTTGGGTATTAGGCAAGGAAATGCACCTGATTTAGACGTGCCCACTGCCGAGAGCGTCGTTACTGTCTCTCGAATCGGCATAATAGTGCATGTTAACTACAACGGACCTATTCGCTCAACTGCTAGATAAGTTCAGCTTTGATTAGAACTTACAGGTAATCATCTATGGGTAAACAAGAGCAGACAAAATTCCGATCGCCGTAGGCGTTATCTATTCGCCCCACAGCAGGCCAGAACTTATATTCGCGAGTCCATGGTGCAGGATAAGCCGCCTGTTCGCGGGAGTAGGAATGGTGCCATTCTGTTGCAATCAGTGCTTCTGCTGTGTGAGGGGCGTGCTTCAAGACGTTATCTTGAGGGTCTACCTTACCCTGTTCAATTGCCTCTATTTCCTGGCGAATCGCAATCATCGCGTTACAAAAACGATCTAGCTCTTGCTTAGATTCGCTTTCCGTTGGTTCTACCATCATTGTACCTGCGACTGGCCAGGAAACCGTTGGGGCATGAAAGCCGTAATCCATTAGACGCTTAGCAACGTCATCGACTTCGATTCCAGCACTCTTCTTAAGCGAACGCAAATCTAGAATGCACTCATGAGCCACCAAACCCGCCTTACCCTTGTATAAAATGGGATAGTAGGGTTCAAGTCGGCGGGCAATGTAGTTAGCATTGAGGATTGCAACTTTGGTAGCTTCTGTCAAGCCTGCCCCACCCATCATGGCGATGTACATCCACGAAATTGTGAGGATACTCGCGCTACCCCAAGGCGCAGCAGCAACGGCACCGATGCCTTGCTGACCTCCGGTCGGAATCACCGCATGTCCTGGCAAGAACGGCACCAAATGAGCCAGCACTCCAATTGGTCCCATCCCAGGACCACCACCTCCATGAGGGATACAAAAGGTTTTGTGCAGGTTTAAGTGACAAACATCTGCCCCGAAATCTCCTGGACGGCAGAGTCCTACCTGGGCGTTCATATTGGCTCCATCCATATAAACTTGTCCGCCATGGGCATGGACAACAGCGCAGATGTCTTTAATCTGCTCTTCAAATACACCGTGAGTAGATGGATAGGTAACCATCAGGGCGGCAAGCTCATTGCTGTGCATCTGCGCTTTAACCCGGAGATCTTCCAAGTCAATATTGCCCAACGCGTCAGTAGCGATTGCCACCACCTTCATACCACACATAACAGCACTAGCAGGATTCGTTCCATGGGCTGATTGGGGAATCAGACAAATGTTTCGATGTCCTTCCCCCCGGTGTTCGTGGTACCGTCTTATAACTAAGAGACCTGTGTATTCTCCTTGAGAGCCAGCATTGGGCTGGAGAGAAATCCCGGCAAACCCCGTAATTTCGGCTAACCATTCCTCCAACTGCTGGAACAAGATTCTGTAACCCCGCGCTTGTGACTGAGGGGCAAAAGGATGAATTTTGCCGAACTCCGGCCAAGTTACGGGCATCATCTCGGCAGTTGCATTAAGCTTCATTGTGCATGACCCTAACGGAATCATAGAAGTAGTCAGCGACAGATCCTTGCTCTGTAGACGGTGCAGATAGCGTAACAGTTCAGTTTCGGAGTGATAGCTGTTAAAGACAGGATGGGTCAGATAGCTGCTCTGACGAGCAAAAGGGGCAGCAAAATCAGTTTGAGCCCGCTCTGCCAATTTTTCAATGGTAAAAGGCAGGGACTCCGCACCCGCAAAAATCTCAAACAAGTTTAGCAAGTCCTGCAATGTTGTCGCCTCGTCTAGCGAGATTCCAACTGTATTTGCATCCCAAATCCGCAGGTTAATGCCAAGCGCCTGGGAAGCGCCGAGAATTTCTGACCGACTGCGCTTTCCCAGTTCTACTCGCACCGTATCAAAGTAAGGTTCTGTGCTGATGTTGTATCCCAACCGCTTCAGTCCCTCTGCCAAAATTACGGTCAAGAGATGCACCTTCTGGGCAATTCTCTTAATCCCTGCTGGACCGTGATAGACCGCATACATAGAAGCCATCACTGCCAGTAGTACTTGAGCTGTGCAAATGTTACTAGTGGCTTTATCGCGGCGGATATGCTGTTCGCGAGTCTGAAGGGCAAGACGTAGCGCTGGCTTGCCATGAATGTCTTTAGATACACCAATAATTCGCCCTGGAACCTGCCGTTTATATTCTTCCTTAGTTGCAAAGTAGGCAGCATGAGGACCACCATATCCCATAGGAACGCCAAAGCGCTGCGTACTTCCCACGGCAATATCAGCTCCAAATTCCCCTGGTGGTGTCAGCAGAGCTAGGCTTAAGGGGTCTGACGCCACAGTAACCAAGGCACCAGCTGCATGGGCTTGAGCTATAAATTCGCGGTAATCATAGATCTTGCCATCAGAGGCAGGGTACTGTAGCAGCGCCCCAAAAATCCCTGCCTCGAACGAAAAAGTCTGATGATCACCCACAATCACGTCAATGCCTAATGGCAAAGCTCGAGTCTGCACCACTGCAATTGTTTGGGGATGGCAGGTACTACTGACAAAAAAAGCTTTTGCCCGACTCTTGCAAAGACTATAGCTCATAGTCATCGCTTCGGCTGCTGCTGTTGCCTCATCTAGTAAAGAAGCATTGGCAATCTCCAAGCCTGTCAGGTCAATAATCATTGTCTGGAAATTCAGTAGTGCCTCCAGACGCCCTTGTGCAATCTCTGGCTGGTAGGGAGTATAGGCGGTGTACCAGCCGGGATTTTCCAGAATATTGCGCTGAATGACAGGTGGGATAATGCAATCGTGGTAGCCCATCCCGATAAACGAGCGATACACCTGGTTTTTGGAGGCAATATCTCTCAACTCAAGCGAAGCTGCATACTCACTGCGCTCTGGTCCAAGCTGTAGTGGAAGGGATAGCCGGATAGCCGATGGCACTGTCTGGTCGATGAGAGCATCGAGACTCGGCAACCCCAACACTTCCAACATTTGCCGCACCTCATTGGGGCTAGGTCCGATATGCCGTTGTTCAAACGAAACAGACTCTAGACCTATTTTCCCCAACAGGTGCTGATGGCTAGACTCGGTAGGGGGGCTGTAAATTACCACAGTTTGCTCTCCAGACACTACTTCTTTATATTTTGCAACAAGTAGCTTCCAGTAAACAGAGGTCAACCGTAAAAGTTTTGTATAGTTGACGACTAGATTATGTATTTTCTCCCCCTGTTCTCTTCTCTCACGAAGTTCCGAGCTTCCTTCGGAAGAGCTAACGCCTGCGGCTTCGCTTCGCTAACGCGAACGGAGGGAGCCTCCGCTCGGACTTTGCGCTCCGAGCTTGACTTCGCGCTACTCCCCTTCTACCTGTGCCTGATACTCATCTGCAGATAGAACATCATCCAAATCATGGTCTTTAACGCGCACCTTGATCAACCACCCCTCACCGTAGGGGTCCTCTGCTAGCTGCTCTGGCGACTCCATCATTGCCTCATTGCGCTCTACCACTGTACCAGTCACTGCTGAGTTGAGGTCTTCAACTGCTTTCACTGATTCAACCGTGCCAAAGCTTTCACCCTTAGTTACCGTATCGCCAACTTCTGGCAGCTCTAGAAACACAATGTCGCCCAGTTGGTCAACGGCAAAAGCGCTGATGCCAAGCGTGGCAATTTCACCTTCTAGCCGCACATACTCGTGAGAATCGAGATATTTCAGGTCACTCGGATATTCTAAAGACATATAACTTCCTCAAAAACTCTCGGTTGTCAGTTTTCCTAGCGATTTTTAGACCGATAAAACGGACGCTTCACCACGACAGCCGGGTAAACCTTGCCTCTAATTTCTACCTCCAGCTGCTGAGTCGGAGTCGCTAGATGAGCAGGAATATATGCCAAGGCAACTGGATAGCCTAAGGTGGGGGATAGTGTCCCACTAGTAATCTCTCCTACCACTTGACCATTTGATAGCACTTGGTAGCCGTGACGGGCAATGTTACGACCCTGCATAGATAACCCTACCAATCGGCGAGGCACCCCAGCAGCTTTTTGCTGTTCTAGGACTGAGCGTCCAATAAAATCGCCTTTAGTATCTAGGTGAATTAGCCAACCTAATCCAGCTTCTAATGGTGTGGTGGTTTCGTCAATATCCTGCCCGTAGAGCGCCATGCCTGCTTCTAACCGCAGGGTATCTCTAGCACCCAGTCCGCAGGGAATCACACCAGCTTGCAAGAGAAGCTGCCACAATTCTACCCCCACCGCTGGGTCTACCATCAACTCAAATCCATCCTCCCCGGTATAACCAGTTCGGGCAATGAAGCTCGGTTGCCCCAACACCGTTGCCTCTAGATGATAAAATGGCTTTAACTGAGATAGGTCTTCTTGAACCAATGGCTGGAGGTATGTAGCAGCTTGTGGTCCCTGCACGGCGATGAGGACTTTCTCTGGTGAAAGATCATGCAACTTGACCTGATGCAGATCGAGGTGTGTCTGTAACCAGGCTTTGTCTTTGCTAGTGGTAGCAGCGTTGACAATCATAACTCCCCGCGGCTCACCAGCAACGTCTTTACCTTGGTAGTAAAAGATTATATCGTCAACAATTCCTGCCTGGGAGTTCAGTAACACTGTGTACTGTGCTTGACCAGGTTGTAACCGATTCAAGTCTGAAGGGACCAACGGTTGGAGGTAGTCAATTAGCTGTTGACCCCGCAGGACAAATTTGCCCATATGGGAAATATCAAACATTCCCGCTGCCGTCCTGACAGCTGCATGTTCGCGCCCAATGCCTGTAAACTGCACGGGCATCTCCCACCCCCCAAAACTAGTCAGCCGTGCCTTTAGTTCTACGGCTAACTGATACAGAGGCGTCTGAGCCAAGGGAAGTAATGTTTCTGGTTCTAATTCTGACTTAGCCACAGATGATATTTCAGTCGTAGGTCTATTTCTAATATCCTAAGGGATGTCTGTTAACCCAATCAGATACAGTTTCACCGTTTCCAATTTTACAGAGTTTCTTGGCTCTCAGAGCTATCTCCATTTCCTTGATACTTATTAAAAAACGGCTTCTTAAGTGTTCGCCCCAAATTCCTCTTTGGCTAAGGGCTGGGAGGTTGGCTCAGAGAACGGATGAAACTCTTCTGACCACTCAGCCGTTAAGTTGCACAATAGGTGAGACTGTAGGGGAGTTGGAGGTAAATTAACTCGCTTAATTAAAACATGAATCAAACTGACCTAGCGTTTACCCCCGCACTAGAACAGGTACAGCTAATTCGCCGCCGTGAAGTGTCACCTTTAGAGTTGGTAGAAGTATATCTGGAGCGCATCCAGCGTCTAAATGTGCAACTGGGTAGTTACTTTACAGTGATGGCAGAGCAGGCGATCGCAGATGCCAAAGCTAAGACCGAGCACCTGGCGATCACCAAAGAGACATCGGAATTACCACCTTTTTTTGGCGTACCTATCTCAGTGAAAGACCTGAATCCAGTTGCTGGTGTGGTTTGTACATATGGTAGCCAAGTGTTGCGAGAAACAGTTGCTACCGCCGACGACGGTGTGGTGACGCGGATTAAACAGGCTGGGTTCATTATTTTGGGCAAAACAGCTACACCTGAATTAGGCTCACTGCCCTACACTGAGCCCCCTGGCTTTCCACCAGCTCGTAACCCCTGGAATTTGGAATACACCCCAGGGGGGTCAAGCGGTGGCGCAGCGGCATCTGTGGCAGCGGGAATGTGTGCAATTGCTCAAGGTTCTGATGGTGGCGGGTCGATTCGCGGTCCAGCTGCCTGTTGTGGTTTGGTAGGAATTAAACCAAGCCGAGGTCGGGTGTCCTACGCCCCGGTAGGTGAGCGCCTCAGTGGGATGGCTGCGATTGGTCCTTTGGCTCGTACTGTCGCCGATGCAGCGGCGCTTTTAGATATTATGTCTGGTTACGTCACTGGCGATCCCTACTGGTTGCCAGACCCAAACCCATCATTTCTCGCCGCTGCCACTCAAGGCAACGCCTGTGGCAGCTCCGGCACGGCGGTTGGGACGAGGGAGCCTCGTCCCAACCGCCTCGAATCAAGAGCGCAAGCTCAAAAACGGAGTCCTTTACGGATTGCCTTTGTCACTGCACTGCCACCTTTGGGCGCAGCTGCACCTATATGTCAGCAAGCCGTACACCAGACTGTGCAGCTGTTGTCAGAACTAGGTCATATGGTTGAAGAAGTTGATTGTCTCGATCTCACTGATTTGATTGAGCCTTTCACCGCTGTCTGGCAAGCTAGCGTAGCTGTTGCTGAGATTCCAGAGGCATTACTGCAACCAATGAATCGTTGGCTGCGCTCGCGAACTGGTTCGGCTAGCGATTATCTACGGGCTGTTGCCCAACTCCAAGTCATAGCAAGACGAATTGTGGCAATTTTTGATGCAGTAGACGTGTTGATCCTGCCAACTTACATGCATCAGCCGCTCTTAGTGGGTGAATGGGCAAACTTGAGTCCTGAAGAGACATTAGAGAAAATTATCCATTGGATTGCTCCCTGTCCACCGTTCAACGCCAGTGGACAACCTGCAATTGCAATTCCTACTGGTTTTGACACCAACGGGTTACCAATTAGCGTGCAACTAGTCGGACGTCCGGCGGCTGAAGCCACACTGATTGCTCTAGCAGCTCAAATAGAAGCTGCGAAACCTTGGAACAGCAAGAGACCAATTTTGGCGCTATAAATGTCTACACTTTTTACAGGTCAAGAGATAGGAGGAAGCAAGGGCGAATGAGTAAATACAGATCTATTTTAGTGTTATTGCTAAGCCTCATCGCGCTTTCTATCTTCAGCACATCCTGCGCCTACCCAGCACTTGCACGAGATCGCGTGTTTCTTGACCTATCTCTAGACTTTTTAGGAGAGTACAGGCTGCCAAATCCGCATTTGGACACGCCAGTCGAAGGATTGACAGCAATCACCTATGACCGACAGCGCGATCGCTTCTATGCTTTGAGTGATGACGCTAGCCAATTTGCCCCGGCTCGATTCTACACCCTTAAACTGACCCTAAATGCTGCTGATACCGAAAAAATCGGTATTCAGAAAGTTGATGTAGAGTCTGTCACTTTTCTAACTGACAAAGATGGCAAAACCTATGCCAAAGGCACTATTGTTCCTGAAGGTATTGCCTTATCTCCCCAACAAACCGTATTTATTTCCACTGGCATCACCCCATCTATACAAGAATTCGATCTAACTACTGGGAAGCTGCTCAGTAGCCTACCCATACCAGAGCGCTATCTACCTGATGCTGCCAATGAGGCTGAACGTACCAGAGGTGTTCAAGACGCCAATACATTTGCTTCCTTAACCCTGAATCCTACTGGTACCATCCCTGCCAGTGGGGAACCGATTCGCTTATTTACTGCTACTAAATCTGCTTTGGTGCAAGATCGAGAGCCACCTAATTCAGAACTGGGAGCCAAATCTCGTTTCTTGCACTACTTAATCGGCTATGGACCACCTGTCCTGATTGCCGAGCATCTCTATCTAATAGAGCCTCCTAATGAGGCAGCAAAAGGCTTGGTAGAATTATTAGCTTTAGATCAAGGCGGTCACTTCCTCAGTTTAGAGCGCTCTAAAGGTCGTTCGGGCTTCGATATTCAGTTGTTTCAAATGACAACTGGTGGGGCAACTGATACATCTAGAATTGACAGTCTCAAGGGTTCACTCAACGTTCCGCCGGAGGCAGCTCCGGCGGCTGCGTTGAGCAAGCTCAATGGCATTCGACCAGTCAAGAA
>JAFAVL010000823.1 GCA_019242465.1 Chroococcidiopsidaceae cyanobacterium CP_BM_RX_35
TCTAGCTGCCACCAATACCGCCACATGAGCAAAAGCGAAAGCTAAGAACATCGGAAGCTGGATGCACGGAAACGCGCACGTCCAGATTTAACAGAGAGAGGCGAGGCATAATAGCCTCCCTCGACTCTACCTGATATCTGTAGGTTAAAATTAGTGTAAAAACTGACAGTCAGCTGGCTGAATCTGTTATGGCATTAACATCCCATATCGTTCATAGCGATCCTGAAATTCTTGGAGGAACCCCGGTTTTTGTTGGAACTCGTGTGCCAATAAGAACCTTAATTGATTATCTTGAAGCTGGTGATCCATTGGATGTGTTTCTAGACCATTTCCCTAGCGTTAGTCGAGAACAGGTGATCGCCGCCCTTGAATTAGCGAAGGAAATGTTAACTACCTATGCGAATCCTGCTTGATGAATGTGTTCCAAGACCTTTAAAGCGTGAATTCGCTGATTACGAAATCCGTACAGTCATAGAGATGGGATGGGCAGGTAAAAAGAATGGTGAATTGCTGCGACTCATGAGTCAAGAAGGCTTCACAATCCTACTTACCACAGATCAAAATTTGCGCTATCAGCAGAACTTGCAGCAAGCTGGAGTGGCAGTTGTTGTTATTGTGGCACCCAGCAATAGACTTGCTGATTTAATTCCTCTGATACCAGATGTTTATAATGTGCTAAATACCATTGCTGTGGGGGAAGTCATCGAGCTATCGGTAAAGAGACAGGTCTAACTAATCATATTGAACGATTAAATAATACCTTGAGACAACGGGTTTCTCGACTGGTAAGAGCCAGCTTATCATTCTCCAAAAAGCTGAACATTCACATTGGAGCAATTTGGTACTTCATTCATGGCTACAATGCAGAGTTAGAGAGGGTTTTACCTCACCACTACTTCCATATCACTACCCATAATTACACAAATCATACTGCTAAAACACCACTCGATAAACCCTTTCAACCCTACATCTGGCAAATTGTAAACAAGAAGAGCTGAAGAGGTTCCAAGGCAATTTGAATTCTTCTACCAAAGTAGTCCATTAGATTGATGCAATCTTTGAATGTATTTCTTGAATATGGATGGTGCGTAAATAATGGGGACGGCTTGTATTGCTCTTGTTAGCAGTTGGTTAATAGTAGCATCAGGGTAAGCGCATCTAATTTCCTTTTGACAAATACTCATTTCTATGGGCTGTGAGTCCTGTAAGCTTTCTAGCGGATCGCAGTCCCAAGAAGATGTTGCAATATCTTCACATTCTGCCTGGAACCGCTTAATAATTCAGAGTGTCCTAGCTGGTCTAATATTTCTCAGATGCTTGCGAGACAAGCAACTCACGAAATCTACAATTTGTCAATGATTGTTAAGATGCGCTTACCCTGATAGTAGCATCCATCTGCTTTAGCCTTCTCAATCCCTAGACTGGGTACGCAAAAAGTAGTTTAAAGTGGATAGATCCTCATGCGCATTCATCATCTCAATTGCGGTTGCATGTGCCCGATTGGTGGACCGCTCTTTGATGGCAAGAGTCGCGGTCTGACGACTCGCCTCGTTTGCCACTGCCTGCTCGTCGAGACGGAGCAGGGGCTCGTTCTGATCGATACTGGCTTCGGTCTGCAGGATGTTAAGGCACCTAGCTCGCGGCTCAGCCCGTTCTTCATTCTTTTGAATCGCATCCAGTTTGAGCAAAAATACACGGTGATCGCTCAGATCGAGCAGATCGGCTTTTCCGCAAGCGACGTGCGTCACATTGTGCTTACCCACCTTGATTTCGACCATGCTGGCGGTCTAGAGGATTTCCCCGAAGCAACCGTACATGTGATGCAGACCGAGATTGATGCTGCGCAGGATCGGCGCGGCCTGCTCGCGTCCCGACGCTACCGTCCAGGTCAGTGGGACGAGGTCAAACGCTGGAAGTACTATTCAGCCGGAGGCGAACCTTGGTTCGGCTTCTCTGCCGTGCGCGACCTCGATGGACTACCGCCAGAAATCCTCCTTATCCCGCTCATCGGTCACACGCGGGGTCATGCTGGCATCGCTATCGACACGCCATCAGGCTGGCTCCTCCACGCGGGCGACGCCTACTTCTATCGGCATGAGATGGGTTCGCCTAAGCCACGCTGCACGCCTGGCTTGCGTGCCTACCAGTGGATGATGGATGTGGACCACGACGCCCGGCTCCACAATCAAGATCGACTGCACGCACTATCGCTCGATCGCAGCAAGGGTGTGCGCCTCTTCTGTAGTCACGACGCCGTTGAGTTCGAAACGTTTGCTAGCCTGTCAAATGGATGAGGTTTTGATAGGACTTCTTGGTAGCAGTAAGTTCACAGTGGGAGAAATTGTAGAAGTGTAGTGATTTCATCGGAACTCCAACTGGCGATAGAGATGTTTGACAGTGGTATTCTTTCCTTCTACTGGTACAAGACAGATGCTTAAAGGTGCTGCCACCATTATTATTATGGACACTGCAAAACGCATAGCTACACTCAATCGTATTCGTCAACTTAGCCGCCTGATGGACACAGCCTTCCGGATTCCAGGGACAGGCTTCCGCATTGGCATAGACCCAATTATCGGTCTGATTCCAGGGGGTGGCGACCTAGTCAGTACAGCATTTTCGGCTTACATCATCTTTTTAGCCACTCGTTTCGGTATCCGACGTCAAGACTTAGCAAAAATGATCTTCAACATTGCTCTAGAAGCCGTCGTGGGGACAGTACCTCTCGTAGGTGATTTGTTTGATGCTTTTTACAAATCCAACATCCGCAATTTGGCACTTTTAGAGCGACACCTAATCGTAGTTGAACCAGAACTGGATGAAGTTGCCTCTGTACACTCAGATTTTGCTCAGCCAATTTCGCCCAAATAGATAACCGAGCAGATAAAGGTTATCAGCTGGAAACTGCCTCCGCTAGGCAGCAATGCTGGCATGTAGTTGTGGATTGGGATCGCAGGGGAACCATTTGTGCGGTTGCCCTCCGTGTATCGTTAAGTCTCTATCACTAGGTCGTACCTCCTCGCAGCTCATTGCACCTTACCGCACACCCTTAGTACCACCCGAACAGTGTCCCCATCAGCGTAATCGGCTCAACACAGAAGCACTCAAAAACGGCAGCTATCCAATCATCTCTAAGCTGTACGTGATTATCAAGCAAAACAAAGGTCGGGAGCAGCAAATTGGGGAAGCTTATGCTAACCTTTTGCTGACTCAACAGGGGCAAAAAGCAATTGAGCAGGCTGGGTTTGTACCTATTCGCTGATTAGATAATGATCTCTCTATTGATTGAGACAAATATACAATGACAAATATTGATTATTGTTAGCTGTTTTGTTATACTTAATCTCATTGCGGCAGTGGAGAAGCAAGCATGTTAACGCGCCAACTAGGAAAGAACGGTCCGACTGTATCAGCAATTGGTCTTGGCTGTATGGGCATGTCAGGTGTCTACGGACCAGCCGATCGGGAAGAGAGCATCGCCACCATTCATGCAGCTCTGGATGCAGGCATCACGTTGCTAGACACTGGCGATTTCTACGGTATGGGTCATAACGAGCTATTGCTGCGCGAGGCATTGGCAGGACGGCAGCGAGAAGAGGTCTTCATTGCTGTCAAGTTCGGTGCGCTGCGGTCTCCTGATGGCAACTTCATCGGTTTTGACGGTCGTCCTGAAGCGGTGAAAACTTCACTTGCCTATACGTTGCAGCGCTTAGGAACAGATTATATTGATCTCTACCAGCCAGCCCGGATCGATCCAACGGTGCCGATTGAGGATACGATTGGGGTGATCGCGGAAATGGTACAAGCTGGGTATGTTCGTTACATTGGCTTGTCGGAAGCGGGGGCACAATCTCTACGGCGAGCCCATGCGGTGCATCCGCTGACTTGGCTGCAAATTGAATATTCACTCCTAGACCGTAATATTGAGGACAAGATTCTGCCGACAGTCCGTGAGCTGGGTATTGCAATCACAGCTTATGGCGTACTCTCGCGGGGTTTGTTGAGCGGTCATTGGTCGCAGGCATCCTCTGAGAAAGGGCAGGATTATCGGAGTCATCTGCCGCGCTTCTCCGGAGAAAATTTGGAGCGGAATTTGTCGCTGGTTCAAGCGCTACGCAGCGTTGCCCAAGAGCAGAATGTCACAGTAGCGCAGGCAGCAATTGCCTGGGTTTTGTCGCAAGGTGGCGACATTATTCCGCTCATTGGTGCGCGGCGTCGCGAACGATTGCAGGAAGCGCTTGGTGCTTTGGAGCTACAACTAACGAATGACGAACTTGCCCGGATTGAGGCAGCAGTTCCAGCAGGTGCAGTGGCTGGCGATCGCTACCCTACAGATCAAATGGCAATGTTAGATAGTGAGAAGAGTTAAGAAACCATACTTATGAATGACTCAGCCTTGACGCCAGAGCGGATTCTCGATGCCGCAGAAGATGTTCTGCGCCGTTACGGTCCAGCCAAAGCCACGGTTGTCGATGTTGCTCAAGCTCTGGGGGTGAGTCACGGCTCTATTTACAGGCATTTTCCCAGTAAAGCTGCTCTGCGCGATGCGGTGACAGAACGCTGGCTGCATCGGATTTCAATACCTCTGGCTGCCATTGCCGCAGCAGATGATCCTGCAGCTGACCGTTTGCATCGATGGCTGGAGCGGCTCATTATCCTTAAACGGCAGAAGATTCTCGACGATCCTGAGTTGTTCGCAACGTATCACGCGATCGCGGAAGAAGCACGAGAGGTGGTTCAATCCCATATTGACGAATTGGTTGGTCAACTCGCTCAGATTATGGAGAGCGGTATAGATAGGGGAGAGTTTAAGGTTTCTCACCCGTATAAGGCTGCCAAGGCAGTACTTAATGCAACTATCCGGTTTCACCATCCCGCTCATGCCTCGGAATGGAACGATGCGGATATCAACGAGGACTTTGTTAATGTCTGGAAGATCATACTTGCTGGTCTTGTGACAGCTTAGGAGCTGCGCTGAGCTGTCATGGCGGAAATATAGGGTTCGTGCAACCAACCAGGTGCAGCAAGCGTGTTATGTAATTTTTGTTAACTGCAGTTCCAACCCTTTCTGATAAGTAATACAAAATAAGTTGTGTTGACTGTACTTAACCAAGTCGAAGAGGCTGTATCCCGATTTAAGATGCTCAAAGCCTTCATCAACAACAAACAGCAATTCTTTGACTGGTGGGCACCGAATTACGACTTCCTTTTCGTATCGGTGTTCTACCAAGCAATTCACAAACGGCTACTAGAATATGTCGAGTTGGCAGCGCAACCTAATGTACTGGATCTAGGCTGTGGCACAGGACGGCTACTCAATCGCCTTGCCACCCAGTTTTTGGATCTTAAGGGGACAGGTTTAGACCTATCTACTGAAATGCTTCGCCAGGCACGCCATCACAACCACCATCATCCCCGCCTGATCTATGTGCAGGGTAATGCTGAGACGATGCCTTTCGATAATGAGCAGTTTAATGCCGTCTTCAACACTCTCAGCTTTCTGCATTACTCCCAGCCAGAACAGTTGTTTTTAGAGGTTAGCCGGTGCTACGTTCCGGTGGAAACTTCTACTTAGTCGATGCTACTACCATACTACAAACACAGACTCAAGGCACATCATTTTTATCCGACAGCATTAAGTTATACAGTGCACAAGCGCGTGAAGTCTTAGGAGCAAAGGCTGGGCTTGATTGCTTGGGTCATCATTATTTGCCTGGTACTATCTTACTTACAGTGTTTGTGAAACATTGAGCCCTAGCCTATGGACTGGGGTGATTTAGTACAATTATACTAGTACACACTGATAAGTAATATAGTGGATATACATTTAGACTTGCTTCCCACCCGAACCAGTCAACCATGGCTCATCACTCTCTAGAGCAGGCGCTTAAACATTATTTTGGCTACGATGCCTTCCGCCCCGGACAGCAGCAAATTGTTGAACAAGCGCTTCAGAATCAAGATCAGTTGGTTGTCATGCCGACTGGTGGGGGTAAGTCTTTGTGTTTTCAGCTGCCAGCATTGCTGCAACCAGGGTTAACGGTGGTAGTGTCGCCGCTGATCGCCTTGATGCAAGACCAGGTAGAAGCACTGCGAGATAATGGGATTGGGGCAACATTTCTCAATAGTAGTCTTAACGCTAGAGCGGTGCGCGATCGCGAACAAAGAATTCTGGAGCGCAAAATCAAGCTGCTCTACGTTGCTCCAGAACGCTTACTAAGTGAAAGATTTCTACCATTTTTAGATCTTGTCAAGGAAAAAATCGGCGTTTCTGCTTTCGCAATTGATGAAGCTCACTGCGTTTCCGAGTGGGGACACGACTTTCGCCCAGAGTATCGCCAATTGCGCTCCTTGCGCCAACGCTACCCAAATGTCCCCACAATAGCACTGACCGCCACAGCGACAGATCGGGTTCGGCAAGACATTATTCAACAACTAGCTCTGGCACAACCCAGTGTACATATTGCCAGCTTCAACCGCCCCAACCTTTACTACGAAGTTCAGCCTAAGCAGAAACAGAGCTACAAACAACTGCTACAACTCATCCAACAGACAGAAGGTTCAGGCATTGTCTATTGCCTTAGTCGTCGTAAGGTCGATGAAGTCACCTCTAAACTGAAACAAGACAGTATTGCTGCGCTACCGTACCATGCGGGATTGAGAGATGCAGAACGAGTGGAAAATCAAACCCGCTTCATCCGTGACGATGTGCAAGTGATGGTGGCAACGATTGCCTTTGGCATGGGCATTAATAAACCAGACGTGCGGTTCGTGATTCACTACGACTTACCCCGCACACTGGAAAGCTATTACCAGGAATCCGGGCGAGCAGGACGGGATGGGGAACCAGCTCGTTGTACGCTCCTATTCAGCTACGGCGATATTAAGACGATAGAGTATTTAATTGACCAAAAATCTGACCCTAAAGAACAGCGGATAGCGCGACAACAACTGCGGCAGGTGCTCGACTATGCTGAAGGCACAGACTGCCGTCGCGCCATCGTACTAGGCTATTTCGGGGAACGACTTGAGGGTAATTGTGGTAACTGTGACAACTGCCTCTATCCCCAACCACTGCATGATTGGACGCTAGAGGCGATGAAGTTTCTTTCCTGTGTAGCGCGCTGTAAAGAACGGTTTGGGATGAACCACATCATCGAGGTATTGCGCGGCTCGAAAAATCAGAGAATTTTGCAGTACAGGCACCACAATCTTTCCACTCATGGTATTGGTCAGGATAAGAGTGCCGAGGAATGGCGACTCTTGGGGCGATCGCTCTTACATCAAGGTTTAGTTGCTCAAACTAGCGATGGTTATCCTGTTTTGAAGCTTAATGCCCTAAGTTGGGAAGTCATGCGACGGCAGCGTTCTGTCTATATTGCCGTCCCGACTGCACCAAAGCCAGTAGTGGAAGACAAGCAAGATATTAGGGCAGAAGATGCAGAGATGTTATTTCAGAAATTACGCAGCTTACGTAAACAGATAGCTGATCAGCAGTCTGTCCCTCCCTATGTAGTTTTTGCCGATTCCAGTTTGAAGCAGATGGCGAATGTGCGACCCCAAACCCTAGAGGACTTTGGCAAAATTCCGGGAGTAGGCAGCCATAAATTAGCCCAGTATGGCTCTCAGTTCGTTAACGAGATCGAGGCTTATTGCCGAGAACACAACTCACCTCGCCTCTCAGATACTCTGTCTCTAACTCTAGAGTTATATCAGCAAGGTTGGAATGTGGAGGAAATTGCCCAAAAGCGCCAACTAAACCCCACCACAATTACGGGGCATTTGGCTCAGTTGATTGAGCGAAATCAGCCAGTGGATTTAGACCGACTAGTGGCTTCAGGACGACAACAGCCAATTTTGCAAGCGATCCAAGCTGTTGGTTTTAACTCGCTCAAAAGTATTTACGAACATTTGGGACAAAGCTACAGTTATGACGAGATTCGCTTAGTAGTGGCATGCTGGCAACGAGAGAATCAGGGTTGAGAGTTATTCCTGCTAAAACTCAACACTCATACTTTTGTCTCTACACAGCTAATTGAACTTTGAGCACCTCTCTAATGGTTCTCAATAATTCCTGCCCTGTGTAAGGCTTAGATAAAAATCTTTTAACACCAGTGCCCATAGCGACACTCGTTTTATCACTTAACATAAGTCCGCTAACAGTAATAATTGAGACGAGTGGATTGATTCTCTGCAATACACAAATAGCTGTTGGTCCATCCATATCCGGCATCATTGTATCCATTAACACAGCATCTATTTTATTATGATGCTGAGCATACAGTGCAATAGCTTCAATTCCATTACTGGCTACAATTACATTGTAATTTTGGGTTTCCAACAATGCTTTGGTCGTGTCTCGAATAGCAGCTTCATCATCTACAATTAAAATCAATTCTCCATTTCCTCTAGGCAGTTTTATATCTTCTAACTGTAGTGTTTCTGTTGCCGATGCTGCTGGCAAAAACACCTTAAATTGGCTACCTTTCCTAATCTGACTGAAAACATTGATAAAACCGCCGTGGCTTTTAATGATACCAAGCACAGTTGGAAGACCTAGCCCTGTACCTTTGCCTACCTCTTTGGTCGTGAAAAATGGCTCAAAAATCCTCTCCAGGATTCCAGGTGGAATGCCCATTCCTGTATCTGTAACAGTGATGACAATATAGGGACCAACTTGGGCGTCTAGATGCATCTGAGAGTAGTTTTCATCAACAAACAGGTTTTCAGCATAAATTCTCAACGTCCCACCATCTAACATCGCATCGCGAGCGTTAACGACTAAGTTCATCAGCACCTGATGCAATTGAGTAGCATCTCCAGAGACAGTCCAAAGGTCAGACGATATATCCGTATAAATTTCGATTGTCTTGGGAAATGTCTGTTTAGCAATCTGCTGGATTTCCAAAAGTAGGTGCCTAACTTGCACAATTGTGCGCTCGCCTTCCATCCCTCGCGCAAACGACAGCACTTGCTTGACTAAATTAGCTCCACGTTTTGCACTCACCTCTAGTTCCTTAAGCAGTACTTGGCTCTTCTCATCAAGGATTTTTTCCCGCAACATTTCAGCAATCATCAAAACTGGTCCCAGTACATTGTTTAGGTCGTGGGCAATGCCGCTAGCGAGGGTGCCGATGCTCTCTAGTCGCTGGGTGCGGAGAAACTGCGATTCGAGTTTTTTCTTTTCGGTGATGTCAGTGTTAACAACAAGGATAGATTTTGGTTGCCCTGCTTCATCTCGTACTAGTGTCCAACGGCTTTCGACCAAGATTTCCTTATCAGATTTGGTCACTTGATGCAGCTCACCTTGCCACCCGCCAGTTGCAATGACGGTTTTCTTTACCTGTTCGAGTTGAGGTAGAGTATCCGCAGCCAAAAGCTCACGAGCACTCATCACCAAGGCTTCGGCTGCCAGCCAGCCATATATCTGCTCGGCAGCTTGATTCCAAAATAAGATGCGGTCGTCTAGCGTGCGAACGAAAATTGCATCTGTAGTAATATCAAGCAACGCCGCCTGTTCGCGAATTTTCGCCTCTGACCGTTTGCGCTCGCTCAATTCAGTTTGTACCTGCTGATAAAGTTCAGATTGCTGAATCGCGATCGCCACCTGTGTTGCCAATTGCTTGAGCAGGGAAATCTCCAACTGCTGCCACTGCCGTGGTGCCGAACATTGGTTCGCAACTAGCAATCCCCATAATTGCTCTCCTTGCAAAATCGGTACTACCAGGCTGCCCCTAACCTGAAGCCGAGTTAGTAAATCAAGGTGACACTTAGATAAACCTGCTGCGTAGATATCTGCTGTGGCTTGAATTCGACCCTGATGGTAAAGCTCGCGGCAAGCTGCTGCTCCAAAAAAGGAGTCTTTGATTTTTGTTCCTAGGATAGAGGACCAACCAGGCTCTACAGACTCTACTGCCACAAAGCCGCTCCAGTCTGGTTCAAAGCGATAAATGAAAACCCGTTCAGACTGAAGAAACTGCCGGACTTCAGACACTGTGGTACTAAGAATCTTTTCCAAATTCAACGAGCCGCGGATACGTTGGGCAATCTCCGCCACGAGTTGCTCCCGCTCAGTTTGCTGTCGCAGTAGCAACTCATTTTGCCGCCGCTCGGCAAGCTCAGCTAGTTGTTCAGCCCGGCTCTGACATTCACGCTTGACTCTCGTCTGGTAGTTGTGAAAGAAGTCAGCCAAACCAGGCTCTTCCTCCAGTAAAGCAGTAAGATGAGCCTGAACGCGCTTGTCTGCTTCATACGCAATTTCGGGATGGGCTTCCATCCAGATATGGCATGTCTTGACATATGCGATAAAAGTAACCAAATGCTGGTAGTTTACAGGTCCTAAAATCCGGCGCAGCTCATTCTGAAAAGATTCTGTCTGACTTTGTAAGGCAATAAATATTGAACAGTAAAGGAGACTCTCTTCTAATTTTGAGTTTGATTCTGGCCATGGGTTGAGAATATCTGGCTGCGCTGCCAGCAACTTGATATGCCGATCGACATCTGTTGTGGTTAGTGGGGGGGTTTCAAGTAACTCTAGCACCTCCCTCGCCTTCAGCCCCAAAGGGCGTAAAGTACAGCTATGACAAATCATGCAGTAGGGAACTGCACAGAAGCGAGAGAGATAAGCAGAAAGTTTTTCCTTAAATAAAGCCGGAAGTGGATTATTTATGTATGTAGAAAGTGTCTGTTGCCATAGATTTTCTA
Organism: Chroococcidiopsidaceae cyanobacterium CP_BM_RX_35; assembly: GCA_019242465.1. Next base: position 10,705 of record JAFAVL010000823.1, read on the forward strand.
ATACCTGTGGAGTTTGTTCTGCTGGTTCAAAAAAAGGTGGTAGGAAACCAAACCTCACTATAATTTCTGTCTTGATTTGTTCGCTAGTTCTTTCTAAATTCATAATGAATATAAGTTAAGTTTCTTGTAAGATTAATGAAATTAAGTCTGCTATTGTTTCTATCCTTAAGGCAACAAAGAATAAATTAAGGGCAGCAATTTCATACCAAATTCTGATTTAGAAATTAAGCCATCTGCTCCTACTGCCTCAGCTGCAGCGCGATATTCAGCGCTATCGTTCAGTGTCAAAATGACAACGTATGGTGCGTTTGGCTGTTTTTTAATCCAACTTGTTGCCTCCAAACCGTTCATCTCAGGCATTGCTAGATCCATTAAGACTAAATCTGGATACAGTTGTGGAATTTGCTCTAGTGCCTCCCTGCCTGAGAGAAGCTGCCCAACAATCTTCAGTTGCGCTTCCTCTGACAAGAAGCGTGTAGCCGATTCGAGAAAAGCAAGATTATCGTCCACCAAGAGAATGCGCATAATTGGTAAGCCCCTAGCAAGGAGAAGATTGCTAGAGTAGGTTGCTGCTAACTGTGTTTCCTTAATCCAAGTTAAGCGACCCTAGTTGAAAACCCAATCAGGAAAACCCTGAGATCTGAT
>JAFAVL010000170.1 GCA_019242465.1 Chroococcidiopsidaceae cyanobacterium CP_BM_RX_35
ATCATTTGAATAAAAATTCAGCTACATTTATCCAAAATATTCTTAACGAAACTCAGCAGTTTTCTCTCGGATTCGCGGCACCAATTTTAACATCAACTGCCAACTTGTTAGTAGTCTTATTTTTGGTCTTTCTACTAGTTATATCTAACGCAATGGCAGTAATTATTATTGTTGGTTTACTAACGATTTCATTTTATTTATTTCACCAGTTTAAAGATAAAATTGCTCGTTGGGGAAAGGAGGGAGCTGAAGCTCATGAAGAAATGGTTCGTATCATTAATCATAGCGTGGGTGGTCTTAAGGAAATGCAAGTAATTGGTTGTGCTTCATATTTTGAAGTACAAATGGAAAAACAAATTCGTAAAGCTGCTACTAGTTCTAGTTCGGCTATGATTTTCTCCAATTTACCACGCTATGTAATTGAATCATTCCTCATTACTTTTCTAATTGTTTTCACTTTTCTATTCATTGCTTTAAATAAAAATAATTCTCAAAACCTAACCTCGGTTTTGGGGATTTTTGCGCTTGCTTCAATTCGTTTACTTCCTGCTGCTGGAAATTTGCTGACATCAGTTAACGGAATCAAATACCATGCCTATTCTCTTGACAAACTCTATTTTGATTTAAAAGAACTGGATAGTCTTAATCGGCCATACAGCAATAATTTGTTTCACGATAATAATCAGCCAAACAATAATAGGCAGACTTTTAGCTTCACAGACCGAATTGTGATGAAGGATTTAGTTTATCGTTATCCAAATTCCGAGCGAAACGCTATTGAAAAAGTCTCGATAACAATACAGAAGGGGCAGTCAATTGGATTAATTGGAAAATCGGGAGCTGGCAAAACTACCTTGGTAGATGTAGTGCTAGGTTTGCTTACACCTCAATATGGTGACATTATAGTTGACAATGCTTCAATTTACACTAATCTACGTCACTGGCAAAATATGATTGGATATGTTCCTCAATCAATTTTTCTGATTGATGATACGTTAGAAAAAAACATTGCATTTGGAATTCCTCGTGAATTCATTGATTGCGATCGGTTGAAAAAAGCAATTGAAGCGGCTCAACTATCTGAACTAGTAGCTCAGCTTCCGAATGGGATTAATACAATGGTGGGTGAGCGAGGCATTCTTCTTTCTGGTGGACAAAGGCAGCGGGTTGGAATTGCTCGCGCTTTGTACCATGAACGTGAAATTCTGGTATTTGATGAAGCCACAGCAGCGTTAGACAATGAAACTGAAAGACTAGTAACAGAAGCAATTGAGTCATTAGGTGGTATTAAAACGATGATTATTATTGCTCATCGCCTTTCTACCATTGAGCATTGCGATTGCATTTACATGATGCAAGGGGGTCAGATTATAAAATCAGGTAATTATCGAGAAGTTGTACTTAAAAAATAGTCGAGGTGCCAACTTCCTTTGTTTTTATCGCTAGCAGATACTTAGCTAAAGCTCACATTAGCTAGCCAATAATATTTCTTTTTAAGCTAAAGGTTTTCTGTATTACTAGAATTCAGTAATTTTGAAGGAGATCAGTAATGAAATACTCTTCAGGAGTTGTGAAAATTCAGACAGATGGTTCTAACCCACCGCTCTTCTGTATTCATGGTGTAGGATTCAGCGTCTTCATTTACCAAACTCTAGCTGTTAACCTAGGCTGCAATCAGCCTGTTTACGTTATACAAGCAAGAGAACTTGATGGAAATGAAACCATCGGCAACATACAAGAGATTGCGTCTGATTACATTCAAGAAATGCGGAGTGTTCAACCAGAGGGACCTTATTTTTTAGCAGGATTGTCGAAAGGAGGCAACTATGCCATGGAAATGGCTCAACAACTCCAAGTTCAAGATCAAAAAGTTGCGCTACTAGCAATGTTTGACAGCCATGCTCATGATTCGATCACACTTTTAACTCCCTTACCGCGTTTTGTTTCGTCACTGCATTACCTTCTGCAATACAGCGTTCCTCGGATCATTTCCAAACGTCTGCGCTCTGGCTCTGTAACAGTATTAACTAAGCTTCAGAAGAAAATAAGAGCATTTGGGCAGACAAACTATTTACCCAAAAACAGGACAACAATGGTAACAGAAGTAGCGCGGAGAGAGAATTCTTCACTGCCTTTTCCCAAACTAAATCTCCTTGAACAGGGAATGAACCGTATGAGCCAGTATATTCTGGAACACTCCCCTTGGTCATTCTTAACCCCACCTATTAAGCTAAAAGACACTGACACTGCTACGTCAAATACTCTCAAACAGCTAGAAGGAACATTTAATAAAGGCGAAAAAGACTATAAATCCGATCTCTATTCTGGTAAAATTATTCTCCTTCGAGCGAAGGAATCTCCTCCAGGTTATCAACTAGATCCCGAACTTGGCTGGGGCAGAATTGCTAAAGAGGGAGTCGAGGTTTACATGGTTCCGGGACACCATACCTCTATGATGGAATCTCCCATCCTAGCTAAAAGACTGGGAGCTTGTATTGAAAATGCTATTCAAAGACCAACTATAGTTGAAGCTCTAGAAGTTCATAATGATAAGATTTTACCAGCATCTTAAGCCATTATTTGTCTAGTTGCTAGGGAAATTAATGTTTTTCATATAGAATAATCCTGGTAAAAGAAAATACGGTGAAATTTACTATAAATAAGAAATTTGTCAAATCCACCACCCCTGTTTTATGGAAATTCAGAAGTTCGACAACTCTATGGCTTCTAACATGGCAATACAAACAGTTTCCCCCACAGACAAAAATAGCGAAGCAATCATTCTTGTTTGCGCAGCTGATGACAACTATGCAATGCCACTCGCAGTGATGATTCGATCAGTAATAGAGAACCTTGGAGATGAGCGAAGAATTGCCCTATTTATCATTGATGGAGGAATAGAGAAACATAATAAGAGCAAGATTGAGAGGTCAATCCGGTCAGAGAAGGTTGACCTCTCATGGTTGCAACCTCTAAACATATTAATTGAGGATTTAGAAGTCTTATGGTACTATTCAAAAGCAGTCTATTTTAGATTGTTTATTAGTGAACTACTGCCACAATCTTACAAAAAAGCAATTTACTTAGACTCTGATCTGATCGTCGTTGAAGATCTTGGAAAATTGTGGGATGTTGATATAGAAGATAAGTATATATCAGCAGTTCAGGACCTATATCCTGTAAAAGATGAATATCTAGCTGCTATTCATACTCTAGGTTTTATACCAACATTACAAGAATCTAATTTCTCCAATCCATTATCTGCGTTTACAGATGATTCTATACAAACAACAAGTTCTAAAAGTTATCAAAGTTTTTTTAATGCGGGTGTCTTAGTCATCAACTTAGAAAAATGGCGATCTCAAAGAATAGGAATTGAGATTATTAATTTTTTGAAAACAACAAGACAATATCATTTAAATGATCAAGATGGATTAAACATTTTTTTTAAAGATGAATGGAAAAAACTTGATCAAAGGTGGAATCAGACGGCTGGCATCTATGACAATGGAACTTGGATAAGCCAGCTATTGGCTGAAGACGAATTTGAAAGTTTAGTGAATAATCCTTGTATCATTCATTTCACTTCAGCAACTAAACCATGGAATAGTATTGATGGGCATCCCGCTCAACCACTTTTCTATTACTATCTAGATATGACAGATTGGTCAGGTTGGCGGTTCAATCAATGGAAACGTATTAGGTGTAAATTCATCCGAGAGTTAAAGAGAATCTGGGAAACATCTTCATTTAGTAATTGACCATCATGTTGAAAAAAAGTAAAGCCATACCGTCAATTTGTTTCTACATTCCTCAGCAAAATGAGACGAATTTACAAATACCATATGTTCTCGATCAAGCAAATATAAATGATTATCTCCAATCAATCCGTAACCAGCAGAAGAGTGTTAGTGGTACTGTCTATAACTGGATTTTACAAACGTACCTTTGGCTGAAAGCTGATGGTTTTCCATGCACCTTACTTACAACTTTACCTCAAGAAGGAGTTGTTATAACTTATTGGGGGTCTATACCAATTGAATTCAAGCCTTCGTCGAAACTAATGGTCGTAAGTGTTTTAGCAGATGGATTTTACCCACATCCTTATGCTCAACTTCGTGTTGTCCAGAACTATCAGCAGGTATTGGCCTTCAGAAATAGTCATCATATACTTCATTGGCCTCAGCCAGGGTTAATTCCGCGTTGTTCCAGTAGAGGAACTCAGTTTGAAAATATTGCTTATTTTGGTGACGCATCTAATTTAGCCCCAGAACTCAAAAGCTTATCATGGCAAACCCAGCTTCAGTCACTAGGATTAAATTGGTCTGTAATAGACGAACCCCAACTATGGCATGACTATGGCAAAATTGATGTTGTTCTTGCAGTTCGCAGCTTTGAAAAGCGCAACTACTTTAATAAACCTGCTACAAAGTTATACAATGCTTGGCATGCTGGTGTACCGGCCATTTTAGGACGTGAATCTGCGTATCAATTTGAACGAAAGAGTGAACTGGATTACATAGAAGTTTCTTCACCTGACGAGATTATTGCTGCTCTAAGGAGGCTTTGTGACAAGAAAGAATTGCGTCATGCAATGATTGAGAACGGTCGAGTGCGAGCAGAGGAAACAAGCATCAAAAATCTGACAGCAAAGTGGTGTAACTTTATTACCCAGGAAGCTATACCTGCTTACGAAGCATGGTGTTCAATGACATATTTATCTAAGCAGTCATTTATAGTCCAACGATTTTTAGCGAAAAAAATTGATGGTGTTAAGCATCGGTTTCACAAGGTATCTCCTCTTTTGCAAAAAGGATGATTATTTATTCACGTTCGCTGCCTTCAAATGAGAGTCTTGAAGTAGAGGTTTGCATTGTTGGTGCCGGACCTGCTGGAATTACTTTAGCTCGTGAGCTTGGAAAACAACAATTTAGGGTTCTCTTAGTAGAAAGTGGTGGAATTGATCTCGATGAAGATACCCAGTCTCTCTGTGAAGCAGAGGTATTCGGAGATCCATACCCAAATTTACGAGAGACTCGTCTTCGTCAGTTTGGAGGGACTGCTCATTACTGGGAAGCACCGATTGGGTACAAGCAATTTGGCTTCCGATGTCTACCTTTAGATGAAATTGATTTTGAACAACGTGATTGTTTACCTTACAGTGGTTGGCCTTTTACGAAGTCTCATCTTAACCCGTTTTACCAACAGGCACATCAAGTTTGTAAACTCGGCCCTTTTACCTATAGAGTTGAGGATTGGGAAGAGGCTTCAGCACGGCGATTACCCTTCAACAGTGATCGAGCTATAACTACGATGAGCCAGTATGCTCCTCGCTCTATCTTTACACACGAGTATAGAGAAGAGATAGAGCGGACGGATAATATCAGTATTCTGCTTCATGCTAATGTTATGGAAATTGAAACCGATGAAGTAGCCCGAACTGTAACCCGTCTGCGAGTTGCTTGTTTTCAAGACAAGCAGTTTTGGCTCTCAGCTAAAGTATTTGTCTTAGCTACAGGTGGCATTGAAAATGCACGGCTACTTCTGCTTTCAAATCGAGTACAAAAAGTGGGTTTAGGAAATCAAAACGACCTCGTTGGTAGGTTTTTTATGGAGCGTCCTATTGTCAGTTGTGGAATGTTGTTCCCATATAATCGCAACCTTTTTGATCAGACGGGCTTGTATGACATTCATGAAGTGAAGGGAATGCCAGTTATGGCGCGGATCATGCTAACTGAAGACTTAATGCGTCGCGAAAAATTATTCAACAATGGGGCACAGTTATTTCCAAGACCTCAACCTTATCAAAAAGAAGCTACT
>JAFAVL010000409.1 GCA_019242465.1 Chroococcidiopsidaceae cyanobacterium CP_BM_RX_35
AAAAAATAGCCCACGATGTTAGACCAGATGTTATTAGTAAATCGACCCATAATTCGTGGATTATTGCAGATATTCATAATGTAGAAAATGGTAGGTGGTGCAATGATTCCATAAACCGTGGCTGAAAAGATTAATGCCTGCACAGCACCAATTCCAGTCAGATTAATCAGCAGGCTCAGGGCAACCGAAAGGAAAATTACTGCATAAAATACCTTGGCTTCGGGCAATTTCTTATCCATCCCTCTAGGACAGCCAAAGGCTTCGGCAGCAATGTAGCCACAAGAGCCAGCTAGGACAGGAACTGCAATCAAGCCAGAAGCCAGAATCCCGACAGCAAACAGCAAGTAGGCAGCCTCCCCAGCAATCGGTCTGAGTGCTTCTGCCGCTTGGTCTACAGTATTGATATCTGTAATCCCTTTGGTAAACAGAGTACTACCACAAGCCCAAACCACGAAAAACATAATCGTTCCGGTGATCGCCATCCCGAAGGCGTTGTCCTTTTGCATGGTCTTGACTTCTCGCATCAGATCTGGCAACTCCGCCTCCGGGTCATTAAACAAGTGACCGTACTTATGTTGTTGATCTTCTACAAACGTAGAGGACTCCCAGAAAAATAGATAGACGGAGATGTTGGTGCCGATGAAAGCTCCCAACGTTCCTAAGAACGCTGGCTCAAATTGTAAGTGTGGCGTGACTAGCGAGCGCAGTACCAATCCCCAATCCTGTTTGACGAAGAAAGGGACAAAAAAATACAGGACTAGAACACAAGCTGCCCATTTCAGTACCGACGTCACTCGGTTGTAATTAAGCAGAAACAGCAATGCCAGAACCAGGATGCCTGCAATGACGCTAAACACTACAGTTGAAACCTGGGGCAGTAGCATATGAGAAACCGCTCCCATTGCCAACAGGTCAGATCCAACGTTGATTGTAGTAGCAGGAAGAGCAAGCAGCCCGACTAGCCATAGCGCTAATGGTGGATACTCTTCCTTGATAATGGTGATGATACCTCGGCGAGTCACTAGCCCAATGCGAGCACTCATTTCCTGAATGCAAACCATCAAGGGAAAAACAAATGGAGCTAGCCACAGTAATTTCAAACCATATTGGGCTCCGGCTTGGGAAAAATTAGCAATCCCTGAAGGGTCATCGTCTGCCGCTCCAGTCACAAAACCAGGCCCCAGAATTTTAAAAAATCCTTTAACTTTGTTGACAACTCGCCGAGCTACTATCGCTTGACGCTGCTGTTCCCGTAGGTTAGACATGCTTAATTCTTAACAACCGCATCAAATCCTAACTTACATGCCTCTTTTTCGCGCAACTTCCCAAGGATAGAAGGGCTGCACTTGCTTAGAGTTGTTGAATACATGATTTCGGACGCAAGCGCGTAACAAACAGGGTAAAAGGACCAGCAGCATTAGCTTCACCAGAGGCTTGCACCCGCACAGTATAGTTGCCAGACTTGGGAATGCAGACATTCAGTAGCGAGTTGGTGGTACCATCAGGACCATCATCATTTTCGCCCACCATGCTACCGTCAGATGCTAGGAGCGAGACAAAGGTATCAAACCTCTCAGATTTCAACTCAATCACGACTTGATCGCCAACAGTCAAACCCACTACGTAATCTCGGGCAAATCCTCCCTGTCCCAAAGGAATATCTAGAGCCGAAAGCGTATCTGTAACTGGCTTACTGATCGGCAAAGGAATCGGCTCATAGACTCGGCTTTTCGTCGTTGCTGAACTCATCTTGTCAAAATAAACAGCTTTTGGCGGGGCGTTGAGTCGAAACAACTTTTCCAAAGCTTGAGCGCGCCGCCGTCGGGCGGTCATGCGACAGGTATAGTACATTCCTACTGAAAGTGTAATCAGAAGGTAGAGGAAAAACAGCAATTCAACCCTGTGAAGAGCGAGGTCTGGAGGTGGGAAGGAATAACTAACATTATGGCTTTGTCCAATCAAACATTCTTGCCCTGGGTGAAGCGTTTGTGGCTGACCAAAATTGGAGTTTGGCATAGTCTTGGTAAGAAAGGAACTGACTTCTAATTCCCTAAAGGGGTTTAAAAGCTCTTGGTAAAAGCCGAAGAATCACTAAACCTGCTACTCCTCAAGATACCGAATTCCTCGTCCAACTACAGCAACCTGCAAACAAAAGCAAAATCGCTCTTGTCTGTAAAAAAACTACAGCGACAAGGTTAGCTGGATGATGAGAGTAGTATTAGTGTAAGCTATCAAGTTGAAGGAAATTCAAGTGTTGCAGGCAGCGATGGCAAGACGAAATCCCCAGCCAGAAGTTGAGCGAAAAGAAGTCCTCGAATGCGTGCAGCAGAACTGCCCCGATTATGTAGCCAAATTGGTACCAGTCAACTCCCACCAGGTTTCAAATTTTTGGCACATCAGTAATTTATTTACAAGCTGTTTCTTATACACCGAAAACGGTCGTGTCTTCCTAGCTCAGAAAGTTCTGCCAAGTTCTGCCTATGCTGAAACGAACGTTTCCCTCTTCTGAATCACTGCAACGGTTACCCTTCGGGCTAGCTGATATTGCCGTCATACTTGGCACATTGGTGTTAATTGCACTAATTGCACAGATAGGTGCTGGAACGCTGGTGAGCTTTGTACCGCCTAATGTCGTGCCGGGCATTAGCCTTGATCCACGTAATCTGCCGTATTACGCTGGGCGTTCGACCCTGCGAATGTTTATTGCCCTGTTTTTCTCAACGCTATTCACTTTCATCTATGGCTACGTTGCTGCCCATAGCCGCCGTGCTGAGCGAGTCCTGGTTCCATTGCTCGATATCTTACAGTCAGTTCCGGTACTAGGCTTTTTGTCCATCACGGTCACGGGCTTTATTGCCCTGTTTCCTGGCAGCTTACTGGGGCTGGAGGCAGCTTCCATCTTTGCGATTTTCACTAGTCAAGCGTGGAACATGACCTTTTCGTTCTACCAATCGCTGCGAACGGTGCCACACGAATTGGATGAGGCTGTGACACTTTATCAGCTGTCAGGCTGGCAGCGGTTCACCAAATTGGAGCTGCCTTCAGCAACAATTGGGCTGCTCTGGAATGCGATCATGAGTTTTGGGGGCGGCTGGTTCTTTGTGGCTGCCAGTGAAGCCATCAGCGTATTAAACCAGCAATACACGCTACCGGGAATTGGCTCTTATGTTGCAGCAGCAGTCGCAGCCAAAGACTTACCTGCCCTGGGCTGGGCACTGTTAACCATTGCCATAGTGATTCTGCTGGTAAACCAACTGTTTTGGGCACCTTTAGTTGCTTGGACGGATAAGTTCCGGATGGAACAGAGTGCCGCTGTTGAGGCTCCCGAATCCTGGCTCTACGATCTGCTGAAAGCAGCGCGAATCCCGCGTTTGCTTGGGCAAATGCTGACTCCACTGGCCGAAGTTATCAATCACTTTCTATCTTGGCTGACTCCCCAGCGTCCACTGCATATCGCAGAAACCAGTCAGCAGAAATTGGGTGATCGCCTCTACAACTTTGTGCTGCTGATTGTGATCGGTGGGCTATTAGCTGCCGGACTGCACTTCATTCTGACGACTGTAGGATTGGGTGAGGTAGCCAAAGCCTTTGGACTAGGATTACTCACCCTGTTGCGCGTGGTAGTGCTGCTCGTATTTTCAACCCTGGTTTGGACACCGATCGGGGTAGCAATCGGGTTTAACCCGCGATTGGCACGCCTGTTGCAGCCTGTAGTGCAATTTCTGGCATCCTTTCCAGCCAACTTTATCTTTCCCTTTGCTACGCTCTTTTTCATTCATTCCCACATCAGCATTAATTGGGGCAGTATCCTGTTGATGGCTCTGGGTGCTCAGTGGTATATCCTCTTCAACTCCATCGCTGGAGCCGTCAGCATCCCAACTGATTTGCGCGAGATGGGGACAAGCATGGGTCTACATGGTTGGCAGCTGTGGCGTAAGTTAATTATCCCCGGTATTTTTTCTGCTTGGGTCACTGGTGGTATTACGGCCAGTGGAGGGGCATGGAACGCAAGCATTGTCTCGGAGGTTGTGGCTTGGGGACAAACCACCCTGACAGCGACTGGCTTGGGATCATATATCGCTCAGGCAACAGCAGCGGGCGACTGGCCGCGCATTACGTTAGGGATTGGAATGATGAGCCTATTCGTAGTTGGACTCAACCGAGTGTTTTGGAGACGGCTGTATCAATTGGCAGAAACGAAGTATCATCTATAACTATCTCGTAGCGAGGGAGCCAGCATGACGACGAGGCGAGTTACCAATGATGTCCTGCTCGCCGTCGAGCAGGTCAGTAAGAGTTTTCCGTTACCAGAAGGCAAAGGGGAGTTTACAGTTCTGCAAAATGTTCAGCTAACAGTGCCTGCCGGCGAAGTGGTGGCATTGCTGGGACGTAGTGGCAGTGGTAAGAGTACGTTACTGCGGATCATGGCAGGCTTGATTCCACCGAGTCAAGGAGAAGTCATCAGCAATGGCAAACGCTTGCAGGGTGCCAACAATGATGTGGCAATGGTGTTCCAGAGCTTTGCGCTGCTGCCCTGGCTGACGGTACAAGAAAACGTTGAGTTGGGGCTGGATGCAAGGGGCGTTGGTCGGGAGGAGCGGCGGCAACAAGCACTCAAAGCGATTGATATAGTTGGCTTGGATGGCTTCGAGAGTGCCTATCCTAAGGAGTTATCTGGCGGTATGAAGCAGCGAGTTGGTTTTGCCCGGGCTTTCGTGCTGAAGCCGCTGGTGCTGTTTATGGATGAGCCGTTCAGTGCCCTTGATGTGCTGACTGCAGAAAACCTACGTGGCGAAATTGATGACTTGTGGAATGCTGGAACCTTTCCATCCCGAAGCATTTTGATTGTTACTCACAACATTGAAGAAGCTGTGTTTCTGGCAGATCGGGTGATTATCCTGGGAGCAAATCCGGGACATGTCCGAGGTGAGGTTGTGGTTGATTTACCACGACCCCACGAGCGAAACAGCGATCGCTTCAAATCCCTAGTGGATTACATCTACACAGTGATGACCAACCCAGAAGCTGAGGTGACTGGGCATTTCGCAGCTGCAGCCTCACAATCACCTGTCCTAGAACCCCAACCTCGTCGGCCTGTCTCCCGTTCGCCCTATGCAAACCCCCTGCCGCACGTACGAGTGGGAGGTATCAGTGGTTTGTTAGAACTGATTGTGGATCAACCAGAGGGTACCGATGACATTCCTCGTTTGGCAGAACGAATCCAGCTACCCGTCGATGACCTCCTGCCAATCCTGGACGCCATCGTGCTTCTGGGCTTTGCTGAAGTCACTCAAGGGGATGTCAAGCTAACCGAGATTGGGCAAGATTTTGCCACCACAACAATTCTGCGGAGTAAAGATCTGTTCCGGCAGCAAGTCATGAGTCATGTACCAGTATTAGTCTGCATAGTACAAACACTGCGGGAAAAAAAGAATGGCTCGATGCGAGCGGATTTCTTTATCGACTTATTCGATGAGTACTATCCTCATCCAGAAGCCGAGCGTCAATTTGCCACAGCCGTAGATTGGGGACGCTACGCGGAATTGTTTGAATACGATGCTGGTGAAGAGCGGTTATATCTTCCGGAACCAGTCGAGGCAGGAAGTAGTAGATCTCTTGCATGAATCAGCTAGTCAGGCTTGACTCAAACAAAGTTGATAATGCGTGCAAGCAGATGGACTCTGCGGCTAAATCGGCGGCGATTGCGCTAGCGCTCCGATAGAATGCGAAACTGCCTCAAGCGTCTGATCCCATGTTCAACCTTGACTCGCAGTTGTGCTAGGGCAACCTGTTTTGAAAAAGAGGCACGCTAGAGGTAGCTGCTCAAAAGCGGAAGTTTTTTCGACGACCTATCACATGTAGTGGATACAAAAATCTTTGCCATAAGATCATGAGGAAAGTCTGGCTACTCACCTTGATAATTTGCTCTAGTGTGCTGCTTTTATCTATCTCCTATATCTTATCTCCATCTCCACCCTCTTCAAGGGTAGCGCCCTCACAAGGGTTAACCATCCGTTATGAGTTGCACACTTCTCCGCAAAGCGTAGTTCACACTCTTTTGATTCCAGCACAGGGTCAATTTTCGGTGACTCCAGCTTTGTCTTCCGAACTAGATACATTGAAAAGCTTAGCACAGAAGCACCATGCCTTCGCTGCCTTAAACGGTGGCTTTTTTGACCCAGTCAATCACAAATCCACTTCCTACGTCATTCGGCAAAGTAGATTGGTAGCAGATCCACGTCTAAATAAGCGGCTGATGAACAATCCGGCTTTAGCTGGATACCTGAATCAAATTCTCAACCGCACAGAATTTCGGCGATACTTTTGTGGGCAAACTGTTCGCTACGATATCGTGCTTCATAGCGAAGCAACTCCAGCTGATTGCCGGCTAACAGATGTTCTGGGTGGCGGTCCTCGCTTACTGCCAGAGATGACTCCTGTACAGGAGGGCTTTTTAACGGTCGTCCAAGGGCGTGCTGTCCGAGATGCGTTAGGGAGTAAACAACCTAATGCTAGGTCTGCGGTAGGAATAACCCGTGACGGTAGCATTGTTTGGGTAATGGTAGCTCAAAAGTCAGAGGCTCCTACAAGCTCTGGAATGTCTTTGCTGGAACTGGCTAAGTTTATGAAAGAGCTAAGTGTTGAGAAAGCAATGAATTTGGATGGCGGAAGTTCATCTTCCCTTTATTACAAAGGTAAGACTATCTATGGGAAACTAAATGCAGCGGGTAATTCAAGCCGCCGAGCTGTAAAGTCAGTTTTACTCCTTCAAAAAAAATAAGGAGTACCTTAACAGAGACACGTTAAGTTAATGAAACAAACAGAGTTCTAGCAGCTTTTGATGAAGACCAAGATAGTTGTGGTGTCTTTCAAAATCTAAGTTTGCATCTATTCCGATAAACCTTCAACACAATTTGCTAGCAAATTGTGTTGAAGG
>JAFAVL010000456.1 GCA_019242465.1 Chroococcidiopsidaceae cyanobacterium CP_BM_RX_35
GGTTTTAATTCTACTCATCAGCTTCCTGGGCTATTCCCCGATTAGCGCTGCGGACAGCCTGAGTGGAGATTATCGTCAAGATACCTTGGCTCTTGTGAACACGATGAGAACAGCGATCTCTCTACCAGAAGATGCTCCAAATAAAGCAGAGGCTCAGGCGGAAGCACGGCAAAAAATCAACGAGTTTGCGGCTCGTTATCGGCGGGATGGCTCTGTCGCAAGTCTTAGCTCCTTTACCACCATGCGCACAGCGTTAAACTCCCTAGCCGGACACTATAGCTCTTATCCAAATCGTCCTTTGCCTGAGAAGTTGAAGCGACGACTAGAGCAAGAGTTTAAGCAGATAGAAACAGCGCTTGTCCGAGGCGGCTAAACACTGAGTATTCGATATAACATAAGTTTATTTTTGCTCGCAGGCATGTCCAACCGTCCGTTGAAAGTTGTTCTACCTTTGACCACCCTGCGACGTCTAACCCTTGCCGTTTTGACCAGCAGCCTTCTCAGTTCGCATTTTTGGATTCGTCTAGCTCAGGCAGAGACGCAATCCTACTGTCAGCTACCAGCAGCGGTAAGGCAAGAGAAAGCTAGCTTGCTACAGGCGTCACTTAAAGGGGATCGAGATGTTCAAAATCGTTATGAGGCGCTTCTGAGCGAACAAGCAGAGGAACTGCGGCAGTGTCGCAGTCGCACATGGCCTCCAACTCAGGCGATTTGGCTGCGCTTATACCCTTGCGACATCCGACCTGGCTTACTGGATGAAGTTTTAGATCACATCGTCAATCAGGGGTATAACCAGGTTTATATTGACACGTTTTCCGATGGTCAAGTGCTATTGCCTGAATCGGATAACTCAACAGTTTGGCCTGCTGTTGTCCGAGTACCTGGATCTGAAAGTGTTGACTTGTTGGCGCAAGCAATCCAAAAGGCTCATGAGCGGGGTTTGAAGGTCTATGCTTGGATGTTTCTCATGAATTTCGGCTATTCCTACAGCCAACACCCGGATCGGCAATCGGTCCTGGCTCAAAATGGTAAGAAAAAGACAAGCCAGGATGTGATTGAAGATGGCAGTCAGGTATTTGTCGATCCCTACAATCTCCAGGCTAAACGAGACTACTACCAGTTGGTGCAGCAGGTGATTCAACACCACCCAGATGGGATACTGTTTGATTACGTGCGGTATCCAGGTCAGTCAGGTAGCGATGGAGTTGCTACCAATGTTAAAGATTTATGGATTTACAGTGACGCTGCAAAGCAAGCACTAGTTCAACGAGCGCTTAACGATAAAGGACGGGAACTGATTCAGCGGTTTCTCAAGCAGGGATACATCAGCGTGGGAGATATAGAAGCTGTGGAGCAACTCTACCCACAACAAGGAGAACCGCTCTGGCAAGGGCGGACTGCGCCACAACTGCCACCACCAACAGAACCATTACCAACGCCAGCTCAGAAACAACCACTGTTGCAATGGCAGTTGTGGCAACTCAGCGTTGCCCACGCGCTGCAAGGCATTCTGGACTTTTTGGCAGTAGCAACGTTGCCTGTTCAACAGCAAGGAATCCCTGCTGGCGTGATATTTTTTCCAGAGGGTAACGCAGCTGTGGGGCAAGGCGGCTATGACTCCCGATTGCAGCCTTGGGATCGTTTTCCCGGTGCTATAGAGTGGCATCCCATGTCCTATGCTACTTGTGGCGACGCTAGCTGTATCGTCGCCCAAGTGCAGCGCGTGTTAAAATACGCACCATTAGGGACACAGGTGAGTCCAGTTCTGGCAGGTGTTTGGGGACAGGCGGTGGAAAACCGCCCGTCATTGGAAGCACAGATGCAAGCAATTCACCAGGCAGCACCACAGATTCAGTCAGTCAGTCATTTTGCCTTTTCCTGGCAAGAACCACAGCTAGCCAACCAGCGCAAGTTCTGTCAGTTACAGTACGTACATCGGCTACAGGAGAGCGATCGCATTCCTCGATGAGCGCACCTAATTACAAATGGCAGCAATGGTTATCTCTTGGACTGCCATTCCCTCTCATATTTCTCAACGGCTGGCTAGCGCTGCAAGTGCTGCAATATTTCCAACCCCTCGTCACTATTTTGATCCTGACCGCTTTGCTAGCCTTGATTTTGAGCTATCCAGTACAATTTCTCCACAGGAATGGTGTAGGGCGGAACCTTGCAGTTTTTCTAGTTTTTCTGCTAGCCTTGACTGCTTTAGTGGCTTTTGGCATCACCTTAGTTCCAATTCTTCTAAAAGAATTTAGTGAGATTGCTAGGCTTCTACCTGATTGGATCTCTTCTAGTAAACAACAACTTCAGGGTATCAACAATTGGGTTGAGCGTCAGAATTTACCTACTGCGTTGAGCTTGCACAAGGAAGTTGCCGGAGGCAGCTTCGGCGAACCGCTGAGTCAGTTAACCGCTCAAATAGCAGAGCGATTACCAGGTGAGATCCAAGCTTTTGCTGAGCAAACATTTAGTATTGTTTTAGAGGCTATTGATAGCATTTCCGAGGTCATTTTGATCGTCGTTCTGACTTTCTACCTACTACTAGATGGCGAGCGACTCTGGCGGGGACTTTTTCGGAGATTGCCATTTAGCTCCCAGATCGAGGAGTCATTACTAGAAAGTTTTCAAAATTACTTCATTGGTCAGGTTACTTTAGCTAGTCTCGTAGGACTAGCAATGACTCTGATATTTTTGGTCCTGAGAGTTCCCTTCGGTTTGCTTTTTGGCATAGGAATTGGGTTTCTATCATTGGTTCCGTTTGGTGATGTTTTGGGCTTCAGTTTAGTAAGTTTACTAGTGGCTTACCAAGACTTTTGGTTAGGAGTAAAAACCCTAGTGCTAGTTATCCTAGTAGATCAGGTCATCGATCAGGTCATCGCTCCCCGGATTTTAGGCGGTTTCACAGGGCTTAGACCTGTATGGGTTTTAATTTCTTTGTTAGTAGGAACTAAGATTGCTGGATTGTTAGGATTACTAATAGCTGTTCCTATGGCAAGCTTTATTAAAAGTACTATAGATAGTGTGCAGGCTTCTACAACTAATACTAGTAATATTGAGCTGGCAAGAAAGCAGTAGCCGGAGTAGAACTCCGGCTGACCTTTGATTGGGCTTCTCCACAAACTGAAGTATCAAACAGTCACGAACAATCTGAATGATTACCCAAACTCGCGTCAACTATGGCAATCTGAAGAGATAAAAGAGTACAACCTGACAAACTCGCTACAGAAGAGCGTTATGCAAACTCTGACAACAGCCACTACTAAAGCCACCCTCAGCCAACCCACCATTGATACAACTATCCATCGGCGCAAAACCCGTCCAGTCCAGGTAGGAAGTGTCACCATTGGTGGTGGCTATCCCGTAGTGGTGCAGTCGATGATCAACGAAGACACCCTTGATGTAGATGGTTCAGTTGCCGCCATTCGTCGCCTGCACGAAATCGGCTGTGAGATTGTCCGCGTCACGGTACCAAGCATGGCTCATGCTAAAGCCCTGGCAGAAATTAAGCAACAACTGATCAAGACTTACCAGCCAGTGCCCTTAGTTGCTGATGTGCATCACAATGGCATGAAAATTGCCCTAGAAGTCGCTAAGCACGTTGATAAAGTGCGGATTAATCCAGGATTGTACGTATTTGAAAAGCCAAAGAGTGAACGCGCTGAATATACCCAAACCGAATTTGACGAAATTGGTGCAAAAATCCGCGAAACTTTAGAACCCTTAGTTGTTTCCCTGCGCGATCAGGGTAAAGCTATGCGGATCGGAGTCAACCACGGTTCCTTAGCAGAACGAATGCTCTTTACCTATGGTGATACTCCAGAAGGCATGGTAGAATCTGCCCTGGAATTTATGCGGATTTGTGAATCCCTTGACTTCCGCAACATCGTCATCTCCCTAAAAGCATCGCGGGTGCCAGTAATGCTAGCTGCCTATCGATTGATGGCACAGCGAATGAACGAAATTGGCATGGATTACCCTTTACATCTAGGTGTCACTGAAGCTGGTGATGGTGAGTATGGTCGGATCAAGTCCACTGCTGGGATTGCCACCCTTTTAGCTGACGGGATTGGTGACACAATCAGGGTATCACTCACCGAAGCTCCAGAAAAAGAAATTCCGGTTTGCTACAGCATCCTGCAAGCGCTAGGCTTGCGGAAAACGATGGTAGAGTACGTCGCTTGCCCTTCTTGCGGTCGGACCTTGTTTAATCTAGAAGAAGTCCTACATACAGTCCGGGAAGCAACAAAACACCTGACAGGTCTAGACATTGCCGTCATGGGATGCATCGTCAACGGTCCAGGAGAAATGGCAGATGCTGACTACGGGTATGTCGGCAAGCAACCTGGTTATATCTCTTTGTACCGTGGTAGGGAAGAAATTAAAAGGGTCCCTGAATCTCAGGGCGTCGAAGAGTTGATTAATCTCATTAAGGCGGACGGTCGCTGGGTCGAACCCTAGAAGAGGATGGGGGGCAGGGGGTAAGAAGAATGCTAACTCTGTTCCTGACTCTCCCGATGTGAAGCTTTTGTAAAGCTTCACATTTACTCCAAATTGAAGAGCAGAGCCTCAAATCAGGTATTCCTCAATTTCTAGCTGAAACAAGAAACGGGCTAGTGTAGTATTTTTCTCCCCTGCCCCCTGCTCCCCTGCCCCCCGTCCTCTTCCACAGAGCCTGTGCTAAATTGAGCTTACCTATTTTGCATTTTCCTCTCTGGCTCAACAGATATTATGGTCATTACAAAACGCGAACTGGTTTTGGGTGCGACAGCGGCAACCTTGACATCGGTCACCATAGCAGGCTGGTTTCTTAATCAACCCAAAAGTCAGGCTTTCTTGCGTGAGAGCCCGAAAGAATTAGTAGATGAAGTCTGGCAAGTTGTTGACCACCAATATGTAGATCCCACCTTCAATCATGTTGATTGGCAAGCTGTCCGCCGAGAATATCTGAGCCGCTCTTACCCCACTCAAGAGTCTGCTTATAAAGCAATCCGGGAAATGCTGAAGAAATTGAACGACCCCTACACCCGGTTTATGGACCCGCAACAGTTCAAAGATCTGCAAGTAGACACCTCTGGACAGCTTAGTGGTATTGGGATTCAAATTGCGCCAGATGAGAAAACTAAGCAGCTCACCGTAATTGCACCAATTGAGGGTACGCCTGCCGCTGCTGCCGGGATTATTGCCAAAGATATTATTACCAAAATAGACGGCAAACCTACTCAGGGTATGGATGTAAACCAAGCGGTGTCTTTAATCAGAGGACAACCAGGAACCATAGTAAATCTAACGATTTTGCGAAATGGTCAGACGAAAGATTTGGCGATCAAACGAGCCCAGATTGAGATTCGTCCGGTTCGCTACACCTATCAGAATAGTTCTACGGGTGGTGTAGGTTACATTCGCCTCAGTGAGTTTAGTGCCAACGCTCCAGAGGAAATGCAAGCAGCAATCAAAAATTTTGAGCAGAAGCACGTGAATGGATATATTTTAGACCTACGTTCCGATCCCGGTGGTCTGCTCTTCGCTAGTGTAGAAATTGCTCAGATGTGGTTCAACAACAGCACAATCGTCTCAACGGTAGATAGGCAGGGAGAAAAAGATGTCCAGAAAGCTGACGATCACGCTCTGACAACAAAACCACTGGTCGTCTTAGTAGACGGAGGTTCAGCTAGTGCTAGTGAGATTCTCTCTGGGGCATTGCAGGATAATCATCGCGCTGTTCTGGTAGGAACAAAAACCTTTGGTAAGGGATTAGTACAATCGGTGCGGAGTTTAGGGGATAACTGCGGGATGGCAGTGACGATTGCCAAGTATCTCACACCGGCTGGTCATGACATCAATCACAAGGGCATTACCCCGAATGTTGTGCTGCCACTTACAGATGCTCAAAAGCAGGCTTTACTGAGTAATCGCCAAAAGATTGGGACTTCAGCAGATCCTCAATATGCTAAAGCGCTACAAGTCTTGCAACAGCAGATTGCCTCGAAACAGAGTAGCAATGCAGGAGCAGTAACGAAATAGAGAGACTAATTTGGTTGGCACTTTCCTGCTCGGATCAATCCCACGCGACGGGAAAGTGCCTCATCTTGGGAAGTAAACGGTCCCCAGCGCTCCAAAATATCTGAATCATTGCTCTCTTCTACTTGATGACGAGGAACAATTTCGCAGTGATTAGTGGAGCGCTTCACGATATACCAAGTTTGCGGGTTGTTCATGAACGACCGTTACCATTATTGCTGGTTGCCCGGACTTGCTCAGCTAGTTTGTCAGGCACCTCCTGGAGATGGTCGTACTGCCAGTGGAAGGAACCAACACCTAGGGTGAGCGATCGCAGCTCTACAATAAAGTCTTGCATCTGGGCTTGAGGTAAGTATACTGTAACCCTATCCCAGCCTTGCCAGTCGTCTCTGGGTTCATAGCCTAAAATTTGCCCACGACGACCGCTAACCAGTTGCAACACTTTAGAGGTGAACTCACTTGGCGTCATTACTTCTACATAAGTAATTGGTTCTAGCAGTGTGGGCTGACCCAAAGGCATTCCCGCTTGCATTGCCAGCCGCGCTGCTTGCTTGAACGCCTGTTCTGAACTATCGACTGTGTGGTAGGAGCCATTGGTGAGTGTCACTGCTACATCCACAACCGGGTAGCCCAATGGTCCATGCGACAGATATTCCCGCACACCCATTTCCACTCCGGGGATGTACTGTTTCGGCACAACACCGCCCACAATGGTTTCAGAGAAGTTAAAGCCCTCTCCCCGTGGCAGTGGTTTGATTTCTAAATAAACATCCCCAAACTGTCCGTGACCACCACTTTGGTGCTTGTAGCGCCCGTGAATTAAAGATACAGATTTACGAATAGTTTCTTTGTAAGGCACTTGTGGCAGATGCGTCGTCATTGACAGATTGTACTTCCGCCGCAATCGGTCTAGTGCTACTTGGAGATGGATTTCGCCTTGACCCCAAAGGATAACTTCATGCGTATCACCATGTTGCTCCCAAGCTAGGGCTGGATCTTCTTCTCGCAACTTTGCCAGAGCACCACTGATCTTAACGTCGTCCTGGCGTTTTTCTGGCGTGATCGCCAAGGCATAGACAGGTTCTAGCTGCTGAGCTTTGGGTAGTTCTACGGCTAGCTGCCGCT
>JAFAVL010000757.1 GCA_019242465.1 Chroococcidiopsidaceae cyanobacterium CP_BM_RX_35
TCAATCTCACTGATTTCTATGATGCTCTCCTAGCAGCGAGGGGAATTCCTCTAAGTCCTGAAGGGCTAAAAGACGGTCGTGGTCGGGAGGCAACCTATCGAGTTAGCGTTCACAAAAATTATCAGATTGTTATTGGTTCAACCTATACTGAATCTATGGGTTTGAAGCCTGGCGACCAGTTCGAAATTAAGCTGGGTTACAAGCACATTCGTTTGATTCAGCTCGATGAAGATCAACACAGCAGTGAAGATGACGAAACGGATGAATTAGACGACAAGTGAATTCTCTCTAAGAATCCCCTCTTACGAGACTTCGGGGAAATGTTAATACTCTACTGCTGAACATGTATGCCAAGTTCAATGCTGTGGATAATGGCTTTTTTCACTGCTTGGGTCGGGTGTTGGCTGCCAGTAGCAATTATATGTGCGATCGCCCTTGATTGGCGACCTTCTAAAGCTATAACAGCAGAGCAAAAGCTGCCTTTATTAGCATCGCTCTACCTAATTGCTCCGCTTGTTCTGTGGGGAGTGCGTTGGTTAACGGGGGCGTCTTTCTCAGATTACGGTTTGAGTTGGAATCCCTGGTTACTAACTTCTGTTAGTGCAGGTATGGGATGCGGCGTAATAGGCATGATGGTGCTATTTGGCAGCCAAACAGCACTGGGTTGGGTCACTTGGCAACCAGTAATCTGGCGGCGACTGGCGTTAGTATTGTTTTCAACCCTGCTATTAGCCCTCTGGATTGGTGGTACGGAGGAATTGGTGTTTCGTGGATTCATCCTGACTCAGCTCCAGCAGGACTACCAAATTTGGATAGCAGCAGCAATTTCCAGCTTGATCTTTGCCCTATTACATCTGGTTTGGGAGCAACAAGAAACACTGCCTCAACTGCCTGGACTGTGGCTGCTGGGAATGGTGCTTGTGCTAGCACGCTACATAGATAGTGGCAGTTTGGGTTTAGCCTGGGGGCTCCACGCGGGTTGGATTTGGGCAATTGCCAGTTTAGACTCAGCCCAAATAATCAGTTATACAGGCAAAGCTGGTGAATGGATAACAGGTCAAGCTGGAAAACCCTTAGCTGGCATAGTTGGAATTCTCTGTTTACTGGCAACTGGAGGTATCCTCTGGTTGTGTTCTCCCTGGGTACAATTGCCTTGAGTTATTACCGTGTCTTAAGCAATGCCTTTCCCCCTCAGTACCTAAGTGAACTGCGGGGGCAAATTATGGCTTGCCGCTATTTTGCTATCAACAACCTGAACCGCGACTTTGTTGGAACGAAGGGATTCTCAGTGGTATTCCAGCGTTCCAGCCTTGGCGAAGTGAGCAGGTGCTTTCCCTTCTTTAAACCTTATTTAAGGGTAGCGCTCCAGCCCACTTGTAATGCCTTTTATCTCAATCCTCTGCTGCTACAGACGGGTTCGCGTGTAGATCCCCATATTGACCGCAGTTTGCGTTCCTATTGCAAGGCAATTGAGCCGCCAGCCATAGTCAGCGTCCTCTATATCCAAGTGCCGTCCGCTTTGGATGGGGGGGAGCTAGTGCTACGCGCTCACAAGCGCCAAATTGGCTGTATCCGACCCCAACCCAACACGCTACTTCACTTCCAGGGCGATCTGACTCACTCAGTCAAGGAAGTCATAAGTCCCCTTGCTTCTCGTCTCAGTCTAGTTTGTGAACAGTACAGCCTTACAGCAGATGAACTCCGGCAAATACCAGAGTTTACCATCGAAACCAGAGCTAGTCGCGTTTAACTTAGTTGAGCAACCAACTGATTTTGCAATAGTATTTGATTGGTCAGGAGATCTTCAACCGTCATACGTAGGAAGCCCTGCCGATCGACTTGGAATAAAACTTTAATGCGATCGCTACCCGAATGTCCTGGTGGTATCAACTGGGCTATTATCCTAGCCCCTTCACGATCGTTAAGGGGCTGTACCTGCGTCTTTTGACTGTCAAGGCGGCGAGTCATCAGACGATCGCCATCAAAATAAACTTCTACCCCGCCCGTCTCGGCTCCCAACTCTCCAATCACTAGTTCAATGCTGGGTTGATTGTCCACCGAAGCGCCTAGCACCAACTCCACTGACTCACTCATGGGGTAAGCCTGTCCTGCCTTAATTAAGGGATGCCATTTGTGGCAGTTATGCCGCCTGTCCCAGTAGCGGATACCATAACTATGGTAGAGAAAATCCTGTAATTCGATCCCCTGGCTAAGTTGGAGTGCACCCTGGGCAATCGCTTCAAAAGGTCGTTCGCACCGAATTTTCGCTGACTCAAAATACTGCTGCACCCAGGTTTGCACTGCTGGCATCTGGACTGTACCGCCAACTAACAAAACAGCGTCAATATCAGAAACTTCTAATCCTTGCCGTCGCGCTTGTTGCAGTAGCTGGATCATGCAGTCATCTAACATCTGAAAAAACTGGTGTTCTTTAAGGATTATTTCTAGCCCGTCACGGTCTAATTTCAATTCATAGCTTTCAAACGTTTCATCATTAAAGTAAACTTCTTGCGCTTGGGTTTGGGAAGACAGTTGAATCTTCAACCGCTCTGCTAGCCGGGTGGTTAAGGGAGTTGCGACTAATCCCTGAGTAGCGACAAAGTGATTTGCTACCCAGTTATCAATATCGGAACCGCCTAAATTCTGCCCAGCTTTTGCCAGTACACGAGCTGTCTTGACTTTCTGCCCAGACTTTTGAGCCATGTGCTTCTCGCCCCATTTCAAGATAAAGCCCAGTGGCTTTTTGCTTGCTTGGGCACCTCCATCTAGGCGCACCAAAGACAAATCTAGCGTCCCACCCCCGAAGTCTATCACTAGCAAAATTTCCTGGTCCGCCATTCCATAACCTAAAGCTGCTGCTGTAGGTTCATCCAGTATCCGCACCTGCTCTACTGGCAGAGATTGACAAACCTTTCCTAACCAGTGTCGATAAGCTTCAAAACTATCTACAGGGACAGTTAACACCAAAGATTCACTATTGGTAGTGTCAAACTGCATCTGCGAGATAATCTGGGTGAGGAACCATTCTCCTACTTGGGCAAAAGTTACCATCTGCCCATCCAGTTCTGGTAGGAAAGCCTGGAGATCAGTGCCGATTCCTCTTTTGAAGCTGCGGAAAAAGCGTGGATCGTTACTGAGATCAAGACCGCAATCTCGCACAGTCTGCCCTACTAAGACTTTTTCCTGTAAAGCATCCTCAACATATACCAAACTAGGAATTAATGGGGGATTATTGACCTGCTGTACTGACAAACCTGGCAAGGAAAGGGTTTCGGGCTTTTGCGTAACTGGATTCCAACGAGCAATTACAGTATTGCTGGTGCCAAAATCGATTGCGTAGGACAGAGTTTGACCTTTGGAAATCGCCATCTACAGTATAGAAGAAGTACGATTCGCCTGAAAAGCGAGTTACTGAATGCTTTTCCAGGCTTGAGTGACAATGTCGCTGAGCCAACGCCTTTGAGTACCATCTAAAAGACTGTCATCGGCTAAAAGCTCAGATGTCAAGTATTCTAACGATTGACCTTGAGCGCGAACAATCTTGATGACACCAGCGATTGCGGTAGCCACTAATTCTTCATTAACGGGTTTTTGTCGCAAGGCAGCAATTTCTTGGGTACTAGCTGGAATGGGATAATGCATGGCGTGAGTCTTCATAAATGGGAACTGTCTTAATAAAACTGGTGAAATCGTAAAGTTTCTTAAACTGATTTTAATCAAACTGTACAGGGAAGTTTAGCTTACTCTGTGCCTTTGTCAACTCTGTCTGCGTTAGTAATTAACAGGAGCTGAAATCATCAAAAATGAGAGAACTACTTTACATAGAAATTCCCACCCCGGATCTAAGGGCAGTACGCAGCTGGCTGCAAGAGGACTTCGAGCCAGAACTAGGGGAGAAAATCATTACCCCAGAAGGCTTTCGTCTTCGGTTGATTAAGAATACAACTCAACGGTTCGCCGGAGGTGGCTCCGGCGACGCGCTCGTGCAAGCTTTAGAAGCAACGATTTCGGAAACGCCCAAAAAATTAGCTTGTGAACTTTCAGTATTCGTGTGGTCAGCATTGC
This sequence comes from Chroococcidiopsidaceae cyanobacterium CP_BM_RX_35, assembly GCA_019242465.1. The sequence goes on from JAFAVL010000757.1 coordinate 4,066, forward strand.
AAACAACCTACCTGAAAGTCTTCCGTTGGGCAGATCAACCCATACCAGGCGAGAGGAAAATCTTGCAACGCTTAAGTACTAAACTCAGGAGCCGATTCCCACATCGTTATCCCGAACCACCAGTTGTAGATCTACAGCAGCAGTCCATCTTTGCCGCACTTGCTCCGCATTACCCCCTCACCGTTAAGTATTTCCAGAAAATGCCC
>JAFAVL010000147.1 GCA_019242465.1 Chroococcidiopsidaceae cyanobacterium CP_BM_RX_35
CCAGGTTTCGCCTTGGGGATCAAAGGCGAGATTTTCTGCCATTCCACATCACTCAGATCGCTATCGTAGGCACATCGGCTCATCTGCAAAACTCTACTCTCTACTCACTTCCAGCCTACCAAACCTCCTTTTCAAACAGGTTCTAAACTAGTGTTGTCGGATATTGTTTCATACAGATAATATTATGATGGTCTAGCTAAGTGTTAGAGCTGTGTTACTTATGTCTGTTTTTTGTCTAGAGTCTTGAGTGAAAATCTAGGAAAGGCAGCATGAGGGCTTCCTTGCATTACACAAAACATTGACGAGCGAGATTTATTTGTTTGAAAAAAGTCACACCGATGACTTCACTCTCGATTGTAGAGAGGTAGAATCGTCCTCACCCGCTATTGTGGGTAACAGTATAGAAAAAAGCAGGTCTACACTCCTCTAAAGCTAAGCTACTGGTACGAAATTAAAGGAAAATATATTTTTGTCTAATTCAGACAGATCTCACACATCTCTAGCAACCTGCTGCCCCCACATAGCTAATTGGCTCTCAAGGGTGCTGATTTGGACACTGTACTGCTCAATCAACACTTGCAGTTGATGTGCTCTATCCTTATAAGTAGCTTGACGCAGTAGTGCTTGACGAACAGTGTCCCCATACAAGTTGTTCAAGGCTACTATCTCCAGCCGCTTTGACCAGGCTTCTGCTTCCGCCAGGGCTTTTTCGTAGTCTTGCTGGGCAACTGTTCTAGCAGATTGCATCTCAACAATTTCTTCACTGATGGCACTGAGATAGGAATCCCAGGATTCGGCTGCCACCTTTTCGTTCTCGTTGCCTCCTTGGGAAATAGAGCTGGGTGTCTTGGCTGTCACAGTAAGGTTTCGGGATGAAAAACCGTTGTGTGGTTTGAAAGCCGCAGTTTCCATCATAAGCTCCTAATAAGACTAGACCGTTCAGTTTGATAACTCCTCTATATTAGACAATTTTTGGTCTGTCTGGCAACTCACAACTTTAATGACACCAATTTCAGATATACCGGGGAAGGTCGATAATATCAGGATGCCTGTCTTGCCTGAAGGGGTAGAATGGGACGGGATTCAGTGCCGGGAGGATAGTAGTTTAGATCAGCTGCCATTAGTTGATGAGGAAGTAGTTCAGGAACCATTGGGTTAACACAAATTGCGATCTCTTCTAAAGATTGCCAATGGAGTCGCTGAAAGAATCGCACGTTTTGTAATTGCACTGTTGCGAGGAATCGCTCACATCCCCATGTGTTAGCAGTCGTAACTGCTTTGTAGATCAGCCCCTTACCAATCTGACCGCCGCGACGATAATCTTGATGAACGCCTAGTCTGCCTCCATACCAAAGTCCTGGCTTTGATTCGTAAATTCGTACAACACCTACAACTTGGTTTAAGGGAGTTGCTTCGCGAGCAATAGCCACAATGGGATATGCGTATGAGTCAATCTCGTCTTCATCAGTATCTATAAATAGTTTTTGCTCATGACAGAAGATTGCCCGTCTTAGCTCAAAGTAAGCTTTCACCTCTACGGGAGACATTGCCAACTTAAAGTTGTAGCGTTGCTTTGTCATAGATCTTCGACACCTTTTTCGTTCTGATAAGATAAAGGCTGCATCAAAAGTTACATAATGTCGCTATTTTTCAAAGGTAGAGAGGCCAGAGCAGGCACCGCACTTGGCACAACCCGCTTTGATCTCTTCAGAACTCATCCCCGCCTGCCTCAGCATGGCGCTCACCTGGTTATAGAGCGCGTACATGAACTCACTTTTGGGAGCAGGATGATCTGCCAATGGCGTTCCCGTGATTGGTACGAAGGGCACGACGAAGGGATAAACGCCAACTTGGATCAGGCGATCGCATGTTTTAATTAACGTCTCCAAACTATCTCCCAAACCTGCCAGTAGATACGTACTCACCTGTCCCCAACCGAACACCTCAACTGCACAGGCAAATGCCTCGAAGTAGTATTCCACTGGTACTGTTGCCTTTCCTGGCATAATTTTCGCCCGCACCTGTGGATCGACGGCTTCCAGGTGCATTCCCAAACTGTCTATTCCAGCAGCTTGCATGCGCTTAAACCAAGTAAAGTCATCCGGCGGTTCACATTGTGCCTGGATTGGTAGCTCTACTCTGGCTTTGATCGCTTTGGCGCACTCTGCCAAATAGGCAGCACCGCGATCGCCTGTATTCGGCGTTCCTGTTGTCATTACCAGATGCTTAACCCCATCCAACCTCACCGCTGCCGCTGTCACCTCAGCCAGTTGAGCTGGGGTTTTACGAGCTATAGTTTTATCTGCTGCCAAGGATTGCCCAATAGCACAAAACTGGCAGGAGGTTGCCGTATCGCCATAGCGCATACAAGTCTGCAAAACTGTTGTCGCTAGAACGTCGCGGCTATGCAGCAGTGCAATCTGCCAATAAGGAATACCGTCAGCAGTCTTGAGACTGTAGAATTTTGGCTGGGGAGGAAAACTAATTGACGTAACAGCTTCCCCATCCAATTCCACAACTGCCTGATCTGTTGCTTGCTCAATCTTTACAGTGTAGGGTGACTGAGCCGCAGTGCTGTTGAAAGTCGGCACCATAACTGTTGTACCATCTACCGTCACTGCTTTGTGATCAGAGGGACCAGCCCCACCTTTACGTCCAAGAGAGCCAATCCCAGGCTCAACCAGTTTCAGCCCGTGTGATTGTAGTTCCGTAATTAGCTTCTGTTTGTTCATCAGTATTCAGCTAAGCTCGTGCAGAGACGCTACTGGAACGTCGATTAGCTGTTTCTCTATCTCTGCTCCATTTAACGAATCTGGCGTCATTACTGACATTGCATTCATGTTGATGCGTAACTGTAGTAGCTCAGGGCGGGCATAGTGACCAACAGAGTCCATCATTCGCTTGCGCTTGGTAATTAGAGAAAAATCTAAATCAGCGATCACCATTCCCTCTCCTTCCGTGAGCGGCGGACAGAGATGATTACCTTCCGGTCCGATAATTGCTGTATTGCAGCCTCCACTGAGTACGCGCTGCAATTTCTCATCTGGGGTAATTTGTCCTACTTGCTCTGGGGAGAGCCAGCCAGTGGAGTTGACCACAAAACAGGCTGATTCTAGAGCATGGTGACGAATCGTGACCTCGATCTGATCTGTAAAAATTTGCCCGACTAAGGAGCCAGGAAACTGGGAGCAGTGAATCTGCTCGTGCTGTGCCATTAGGGCAAACCGGGCGAGAGGATTATAATGTTCCCAGCAAGCGAGAGAACCCAGTCTGCCCACAGCAGTATTTATCACTTTTAATCCCGAACCATCTCCCTGCCCCCAAACCATACGCTCGTGATAGGTAGGAGTCATTTTGCGCCGTTTCAGTAACAGAGTGCCATTGGCGTCAAACAGCAGTTGAGTATTGTACAGTGAGCCGTTATCCCGCTCATTCACCCCTAATAACACTACGATGCCGTAAGA
>JAFAVL010000161.1 GCA_019242465.1 Chroococcidiopsidaceae cyanobacterium CP_BM_RX_35
TGACACACCTCTATTTTCCGTTCTCCTCGTTTAACGGCTTCAATTGCTTTCTGGCGCAGATCATGACTGTATGGGGCTGGCATCGATATATCTATTCATATGCTATCTCAACCATCATACGTCTTAATGTGCCTTCGTACTGCTATACCAATACCAGCACGTTAGGAAAGCCAGCAGTCAGTAGGGCAGGATCGCTTGGTGGTTTTACCCAATCTTTGAAATCTTCCTCCCACTGCTGCAATAGCCAATGGTCTAGATTGCTGAAATAGACTGGGATAAACTAGGCTGTCGGGACCGTAGATTTGGGCTAACTTCCAGCAGACTCTAGCTGAGAGGTAGTGCAGAATCCAAGAGCCTGCCCAGAAATCCCGCATTTTGCGGCTAGCTTTGATTAACTCCTGGATAGGGCTAAAGGTGAAAGATGCTAAGTAGGGATGGGATTGACCACCAGTCTTACTTTGAATCTCAGCTGATGTGAGGTTATATCCTGCCAAAGCTCCAGCCATAGCAGCTGTCAGACTAGCGTGGTTCCAAATCGAGCTGTCGGGAAGTCGAGTTTCGGCAGGCATGAGCAGAAGTCGCTCATCCTCTCCAAAAGCCTGGCAGACTGCGAAAGGTAAGCACCGCCATAACCACCAAAAAACCTTGCTAATGTCTTTTTCTTTGCGGATATTTTCAGGAAGTAGGCTCTGCTCTATACTTGCTAAAAAGTTAGTACGACCAGACTGGAGCAATTTATCGTGAATATCTGGCTGCAAGACGAGAGGTAGCCTAGCGCCAGATAATAGATGAAACATCTCCAGTCCCTCAGTACCGTAATTAACCGACTGAGAGAGACTGCCTATTGCACCGCGATCGCTAGCTGAAGTGATGAAATCAGCTAAGTGAATGTGTTGCAGTAGCGCTGGTTGCTTCTCTGCCTCTGGGTTCCAGCCGTTGTTTTTCCAGTCCTGCATGACTGCTAACTCTTCCCAGAAACTATTGCCACCACGTCCTGCATTGCTGTGTAAAGCTTTCAGAGCTGGGTCGTGGAGTAATCCCCAGACTTTGGCTTGCCAAAATAAAGCATCAGATGGTTTGGACACCATTCACTCCCCTGTAGGACTGTAGTTAAAACGTGCTTTAACTCAGGGTGCCCAATTAAAATCTGGAAATTGCTAACGGTCCTGATTGCCTTTCTCGGGAACAATCGGGTTGATTGCACTGCTTGTGGGAGTGAAGATGGCTAGGAAGACTGGCGAGATGGGGCTATTGCATTCTGTCAATAGTTCGATACTGGATTGCCTCAGCGACGTGGTGGGTTTTAAGAGCATCATCCCCAGCCAAATCGGCAATTGTTCGTGCCACTTTGAGGATGCGATCGCTTGCCCGTGCCGAAAGCCCTAGTTGGCGAATTGCTCCTTCCAGTAAGCTCTGGGAAGCCGCATCTAACTGACACCATTGTCGCAGATGACGGCTTTGCATGGCGGCATTGCAAACCACAGATTCGGTTTTGAGTCTATGCCAAGCGCGATCACGTCCTAAGATAACACGCTGTCGTACTGACGCTGATGTTTCTCCCAGTGGTTGTTGCGTAATCTCTTCTGGCTTTAAGCGGTTTACTGCTACTTGCAGGTCAATGCGGTCCATTAAAGGACCAGAAAGCTTTGCCCAGTATTGTTCCCGCTGCCGAGGAGAACAGGTGCAAGTTTGGATAGAATCACCATAGTAGCCACAGGGACAGGGGTTGGTACTCGCTACCAGGGTAAATTGGGCGGGAAACTTTACCGATTGCCGACTGCGAGAAATTGTGACCCACCCGTCTTCTAATGGCTGACGCAAGAACTCCAACACATCACGCTTAAACTCGGTCAATTCATCCAAAAACAACACACCTCGGTGAGCTAGGGAAATTTCACCAGGTCGGGGAAAGCTACCACCTCCCACAAGGGAGGGACCAGAGGCAGAGTGGTGGGGGCTGCGAAAGGGGCGATCACTTACCAATGAGCCGCGTTCCTTGAGTAAACCAGCAACAGAATGAATTTGCGTGACTTCCAGAGCTTCGGCAAAACTCAAAGATGGCAAGATTCCTGGTAGACGTCGTGCCAACATGGTTTTACCACTACCAGGCGCTCCAGCAAAGATCAAATTATGTCCCCCAGTTGCGGCAATTTCTAGAGCGCGACGGGCATGAGCCTGACCTTTAACATCTTGCAAGTCTGGTCCAGTAAATTGAGATTGCTGCAACTCCTCTTTGCTATCTAGCTGCACTGGCTGATAACGCTCTGGCTGGTTCAGGAAATCAGCCACAGCCGACAAATTTTTAAATCCATAAACGGCTAATCCTTCTACAACAGCTGCTTCCCGGACATTGCTTTCTGGAATCACTAGACCAGCAATGCCTAGATGACGGGCGGCTGCTGCAATTGGCAGCACGCCAGCCACTGGACGTAGGTCACCATTCAGCGAGACTTCTCCCAGGAAGAGATAATCTCCCAAAAGTTGAGCACTCACCTGCTCTGAGGCTGCCAAAATTCCTACACTAATTGGCAAATCGAAGCTGGGACCCTCTTTGCGTAAATCAGCTGGTGCCAGGTTAATAACTATTTTCCGCATTGGGAACGCGTACCCAGAATTCTTCAATGCCGCCTTGACTCGTTCGCGAGATTCCTGGACCGCAGGATCTGGTAGACCAACCACGATAATTCCTGGCAACCCACCCGATACATCAATCTCAACACCAACCTTCACGGCGTCGATGCCGACAAGCGATGCACTCCAAACCCTAGCTAGCATCTATAGTTTTTCATCCATAGGTTATGTCCTTCCATTCATAAGTTAGGTTTAGTTAAGCAATGACGAAGATAAGGCAAAAGGGAACGAAGAGCTTGACAAGAATCATGCAACAACTTGTAGGACAATTTTGCCGTGAGTATGTCCGCATTTATGGAAGCACTAGAACAACTGAGCCTATTTCGAGAACTGGGATGTCAACTAGGACAAGGGTGTTTTTTCTCCAAGCCAATACTATAGCGAGGTGACAGAAGCTTTATTGAGCCAAGAGTTTAGACATCTGCAACCCAATGCCTAGGAACCGACCATAGGCAGAGGTTAATCTTACCGTCTAAGGTTATCTTAGGTCTATTACAGAGGAAGCACTTTTCTTAACCTCTGTTTGGCAAACTATTCGTCAAAGTGTTAAGGAAAACGAAATGAATTCAGAGATTCAGCCAGGTGATGAAGTCAATGTTCCTAAAGAACTTGAGAAGTGGGGGATTAGTGAGCCAATGCCTGAAGGAGAAGAACCTGAGCCAGCAGTGGTGGAGGAGGTTTTCAAGGGATTAGGGTCTGACGAACAGGCAGACGTAGTTAAGCTGAGTCATCCAGAATGGAATGATACCTACTTCCTGCCCAAGGATGAAGTTGACAAATCATCTACCGACTCGTAAATCTTTACATGTATTTATATCCACTGATTAGAGGTTGATACAGTTCTAAAAGAGCAGAGAGTATAGCGGCACTACGATAAAGCCGCAATTAAATCCTGTTGGGCTTCCCAGCTATCATATAGAAAAAGCATTAAAATATCTCTAGTTTGGTCATTTGCGGTTACATCCGAAAAACCTCCCTCTACGCTAGTTTATCAATTCAACTTAAACCCCAATTCATCGTAAAGGGTAGCGAAAACCTTGAAAAACATAGCTCGTGCTATCGAGAGATAGACAAAACCAGAAAACCAAAATATACAGTCGTTTTTCAGTACTTGGGGGCACCAAGGAACTGGCTCTGGAAACAGAGCGAACGCCTTGGGAGACCAGGGTTTCTGGGAATCCTCCGCCTGAAGTCGGAGGAGGATGTCAACCCACCAAGCTCTAGCCAAGGTGCTCGCCTATGAGTCTCCTAATTTTGGGTAAGTTCACTGGGCGGCAATACCTATATAGGAATAGGGGAACACCGATCCGAGTAATCGTCTTCCTCTTTCTACAATGACGATATGGAGACAGCCATAAGCCAGAGTACCGCCTCATGACCTCTGAGTTCTCTGTAACGGCGAGTGGTTTGTCGAACACTTCACTACTCGGAGGGAACATTAGTCAATGCAACCAACTGATCCAAATCAATTTACAGAAAAAGCCTGGGAAGCAATTGCTCATACCCCAGATATCGTCAAAGCAGTCCAGCAACAGCAGATTGAGACAGAGCATCTGATGAAATCGCTGTTGGAGCAGGAAGGGTTAGCAGTTAGCATTCTGAACAAGGCTGGAATCAACGTAGACAAAGTCCGTGAGCGCACTGAAGACTTCACTAAGCGTCAGCCTAAGGTCTCAGGTAGTGGGAGTTCCGTCTATCTGGGACGCAGCCTCGATACACTCCTAGATCGGGCTGAAACTTATCGTAAAGAGTTACAAGACGAGTTCATCTCGATTGAGCATCTATTGCTGGCTTATGCCAAAGATGACCGCTTTGGTAGAGGCTTATTCCAGGAATTCGGCTTAAATGAAGCTAAACTCAGGAGCACCATTGAACAAATTCGTGGGAGTCAAAAAGTGACTGACCAGAATCCAGAAGGCAAGTACGAAGCACTGGAAAAGTATGGGCGTGACCTCACAGAAGCTGCCCGTCAAGGTAAGCTCGATCCAGTTATTGGACGAGATGATGAAATTCGGCGCACAATTCAGATTCTCTCTCGTCGCACCAAAAACAACCCTGTGTTAATTGGAGAACCCGGTGTTG
>JAFAVL010000335.1 GCA_019242465.1 Chroococcidiopsidaceae cyanobacterium CP_BM_RX_35
AACATGGGGAAGTACTTAGGCAGTGCTGCCGCTGCGATGAGTACAGCTTTATAACCTGCCACCGATGCTTGGGACGACAAAGCATCCATACTCTGTGCCCTACTGCTACGCGGGATCATTTCTATACTGAAAGCCGTTACCCGACGCTCTGCCAGGCGCTGTGCTACGTTAGGTTGTCCTAAAGAATTGAGGAATCCGATAATCGCCGATCCTTCTCGCAATAGATCAACTCGCTCCTGCGGCACTCCCACCTTCAGCAAGATATCCGCTTCCCGCCATAAGCTATCAGGATCGGTGACGATCCTGGCACCTGCCGCTTCATAAGCAGCATCGTAGAAGAACGACTGCTCACCAGCCCCTGCCTCTACCAACACCTCTAAACCTTGTTTAACCAAGCGAGCAACGGTTTCAGGCACTAAGGCGACACGACGCTCACCTACTTCAACTTCTTTAGCAACCGCTATTTTCATGAATCTCCTTAGAGGGAACATCTATTGCAAGCCCAACTGCAGTTAGAGTTTTGTTGGGGAATTGCGCTCTCAACAATATTAAGAGGCAGATAAAAAGCATTAAGATCCTGCCAATCCTATACTGCTTGGCTCCTTCTGAATGTTAGTCTTCAACTTCTCTTATGGATCGCAGGAAGAGGCAGGGGGGGGAAAGGGGGCAGGGGAAAAGAGTGCCTCTTGCTTGACGACTGTACAACGATTAAAGCCTTGCTGGCGTGAAGTCAGCAAGGCTCGGTAGCGACTTTGTAAATTAATTACTGTAGCTGATGTACACTATCCCAGCTGCTCACACGCTGTAGCGTGGGCAGGCTGTATGGTAGGAACTCGTCTTCCAAGAGAGCAAGCTCAAGACTAGCTATTTTGTATATCTGGCTCTTGGTTCGAGTTCAGCTTAATGAAGGTATCAATTGCAAAGTACGCCAATACAAACCACGGAACGACCTCAAATTGCCATCCAAAAGTTATCAACTGTAAAACTGCAAGTACACCGATACCCAGGGGTAGGACGTACCGTAGATTGATAACACCATTCGTGAGCGCTAAAACTTGCTGATTCAAGTCAGAGATAGCGCTATTGAAATTAAACGAACTCTCCTTTCCTGAGGAACTAAGGGAGAGCAGATCGGCACTTCCCGTGACATCGGCGAAAACAACGCCTAGATCTCGCATAACGCCCTTCATTTCCTGAAGATCGCTACGGTGAGGATCGTAATGGACAAGGATACTGCCAGTCTGGGCATTAAACCGAACATCATGAACGTCAGGATGTGATTGTAAGCAACTAGCAATTTGTTTCATCTCCTGGTAGTTACGACGGTGAGGAGGAAGCTTAAAGCGCGTCCTACCTGGAGTGTGACTTACGACTTGGCTGTGTTGTGGTGTAGACATATCAGACTTGGAAAGCTACAGTAACGCCCTAAACTAGTGTGAATGTACTTGGTAGTTCATTCCTTAATTTTAACGTGCAGTGTCACTGAGAGTAGCCAGACAACGGGGGCAACATCGGTTTTAAAGCTGTGTATTCTTTGTCTAATATTAATTTTATAGGAGTCCCGTCAATAAAATATGCGATGGCAGCTTGACCCAGAGCTTGAGTCCCCGCACTAGCAACCCCAGCAGAAATAACCGTTCCTAAACCAGGGATAAATTTCACTAAACCTCTAGCAACCTCACGCAGTGCAAACGCAGTTCCCACGTTAACGCCAAGTGCTGTCAAAAACTCTGGAACGGTTTGAAATGACAACTCGCGTCCCCCAATGTATGCAATAGCAATAATCATCGCTGCTTGAATTGCCGTTATGACTGGTAAATCCTCGCAAGGCAGCGGTGAAGCACCAATAGAACCACACGCAATACTACAGACATTGATAATGTTGTTTGCTATTTTTTGTTGAAAGTTACGAACGCTGGCAAGACGGGCAAAGGCAAGATTAGGTCCCTTAGGTAATTCTTCAACTAAAAGTTCAGTGAGACGATCAATATTCCAACGGTAGTCTCGCTTGGCATCAAGTTTACCGTCTGCATCGTGACGAACAAATGCTACAGTAGGAATCACCTCTATCAGCTTGTTATTCAGAGCCTTTCTAGAATTTAGATGTTCTGCTAGCACCTTAACAGCGGTGTCGATGTTTTGATTTTTTTCCTCGTCATCAGTTGGTAGCTTACGAATATCTGGTGGGTCAAGTTCATCGCATTGTGTAAGGACACCGACAATCGGTGGATTATAATTATGAATTCTTTCAATCTGCTCTAGGATTCTTTCAAAAATGTCAAGAGATTCATTAATTGCTGAATCTACCTCCTTGGCTTTACACAAGAAAAGGACAACATCTGGACAACTTTCACGCACTGCCCGCAGAATACTTGCTTGAGAGTCTTTGGCAGAATCTGCTTCTATAGGCTTTCCTCCTTCTTGAATACCTCGCGTGTCTAGAATCTCAATTTTTTTACCATTGTGTTCGTATTCATACCAGTGAGCCTCACCCGTTTGTGCTGCAACTGCTCCAACTCTGGCAACTGGGGCATTGAATATGGCATTAATGAGGGTTGACTTCCCAGCCCCTCGTCTACCAATGACCATAAATCGGGGTGGGCGAACATCTTCAAGCAGATGGAGTAACTCATTTAATTCGCGCTCTACCTGTTCTCTTAGTACGGGTGGAAGATGAGAAAGTTGCTCTAAAAGCATCCTAACTAAGGCTGAATAGTTAGTTAGATTTTGTTCTGTCGTTTTCGTCATATAAAAGTCTAGGGAAGTCAGTATAGGCAGACTACACTAGGTCGATATGCTATTGACGGTAGCGTAATTATTTATATTATCTTCGGTTTTGCCGTTCTCTTCCAGAAATAACAACTGTCACCCACTTATCCCTCTATCTAGGAGAATGGGTTAGCGTTAAGTCATTCTGTAACTATAATTACCTCTAGTTGTTGAGCAGGAGCCTCTATGCGACGCTTGATTTCTACTCTAGCCGTTACGAGTTGTTTTCTGAGTTGGTTTCCCGCCGTCAGTTGGGGGCAGACAAACCCCGGGGTCACCCTATTTAGCGGTGTTCAATCGGGAAATCAGTTGCCCTACAGATTAGATTTTGGTGGTGCACCTAACCAGTGGGACCGTTATCACCTCAGAATTCCCGCCAAAAAGATGAAGCTGGCAGTAGCGGAATTTGCCATTACCTATCCGAAGTACTATCGCGCAGATTTTGACACTAAGGGGATTGAGGTGCGTGTCAACGGTAAAAAAGTACCACTGCAAGAGGTAAAGTGGGACAAAGATAACCACGTGCTTGAACTCGACCTTCAGCAGCCAGTACCAGCTGATAAGCAAGTTGATTTGGTGTTTTCTAACATCAAAAATCCGGCTTTTGGCGGAACTTATTATTTCAACTGCGAAATCCTCTCGCCTGGCGATGTGCCCCTGCGCCGCTATATCGGCACCTGGATTTTAACCCTTGGTGACACGGATAGTGAGTGATATGATAGTAGACTGTGACTTTATTCAGTAGACCCACTAGGGACGGATTGTTAGGTTTATGAAGCGGACTTTGGAAGGCACCAATCGGAAAAGAAAGAGAACATCTGGTTTTCGCGCCCGGATGCGGACCCCAGACGGTCAAAATGTGATCAAAGCTCGTAGAAGGAAAGGACGATATCG
>JAFAVL010000517.1 GCA_019242465.1 Chroococcidiopsidaceae cyanobacterium CP_BM_RX_35
CTAGCTTTCATCCCTAACTCGCTCTGCCTCTCATTCCCTTCATCGGGTGTCTCTCCCGTAGTTTACTGGATTATCACCGAAAAATTTACAGTAGGAATTACTTTCTTAATGGAGTCAATCCTCCTCGCCATCCCTGGTTGTGAAACTGCTTTAGAAATGATGATTTGAGCCTGGATCAATATAATGACAGCGATTGGTCGTCAACAGACAATTGCTAATGACCAAAACTTCATCCCAATTCTGCATATCTCTATTCTGGAAATTCTGTTATGCCAGTCATTGAACGTCCAACGTTAGAAAACTATGTCGCGATTGCCAGAGATCTCTATCAAGAATTTGCCAAAACAGCGGTTGAGCGCGATCGAGTCGCCGGACCTCCGATATTAGAAATTGCTCGGTTGAAGGAAAGTGGTTTACTCAGTCTAGTAGTTCCCAAAGAATACGGTGGTATTGGGGCAACTTGGGCTAAAGGGCTGAAAATTGTTCAGGAGTTGTCTAAAGCGGATGGCTCGATTGGGCAACTTTATGGTAACCACTTAAACTTAACAACATTGGGACATGTTTCTGGGACACCAGTTCAAAAAGAGCAGTTTTATCGAGAAACGGCTCAGCAGCAATTATTCTGGGCAAATGCGATCAATACCCGCGATCCTCGTCTTACCATTGCTACTGAGGGAGATTATTTCCGCGTCAATGGCATTAAGGGGTTTGGCACTGGAGTAGCGGTGGCTGATCGCCGCGTGTTTACTGCCCTGCAAGATGGGGTAGAACTACCAATTTTGTTTGTGATTCCAAAAGAGCGCGAAGGATTGGTTTCAGCACAAGATTGGGATAACTTTGGACAACGGCGGACTGATAGTGATAGCTTTGTGTTTCAGAATGTAAGGGTTGAAAGAGATGAGATTTTTGGCTATCCCGATCCGCCAACTCACGCTTTTTCTACTTTTCTCGGCATTATTGCTCAGTTGACTAAGACCTATGTTTACCTGGGAATTGCTGAAGGGGCACTCGCCAACGCTCGCTCTTATACTAAAACAAGGACGAAACCGTGGCTAACTTCTGGAGTCAATTCAGCTACCCAAGATCCTTATATCTTGCATCACTACGGTGAGTTTTGGGTTGAGTTGCAAGCTGCAATCGCTTTTGCCGATCAAGTCGCTGATCAAGTGCAATCAGCTTGGGAGAAAGATGTTTCATTAACTCTGGAAGAACGGGGAGCAGTGGCAATTGACACTTTTGCGGCTAAAGCAGCTGCAACTAGGGTGGGATTGGCTCTTAGCACTCACATTTTTGAAGTTCTGGGTAGTCGGGCAACTGCAACTGAGTATGGGTTTGACCGTTACTGGCGCGACTTACGCACCTTTACATTACACGATCCAGTGGACTACAAACTGCGAGACATTGGCAATTGGTTACTTAACGGTGAGTTGCCGACGATCACGCAATATTCGTAGGAGTGCTTGTTTTCGAGGCAGCTTGAGCAAGTGCGATCGCTTAATGTTTGTTCGACGAAGTGAGCTGACTTTTAAACACTGAACCTGCCCATATAACACCAAAGGCTAACAGAGCGCAATTAGTTGAAGGTTCAGGAACAGATTCTGTTTCCAGAGTAGTATAAGCTGCATTTGCTATTATCTGATGAGTCCCAGCTGTAGGATGAGTCTGATCCCAAAATAAGAACTTACTAGGATCATTGCAAACACTTCCCGTTGATGAGTTGAAACAAGGAGTAGTTACATTCTCAAAACCATAAGGGTTATTGGGAGCAGTTGCTTGATTAAAAAGGGAATTAACATCTAGAGATATGAGATTAATCCCGGTTAATGATTGGCTCAAACCTTGGATTTCTTGTGTTAGTCCAGCGTTATGTTCCTGGGTCAAAGTGTTAAGTCGAGCTGAAGTACCAGGAATTAATTGATCAGTACCCAGAGCCAGAGGCGTTTTTCCTAAGTCCGCCAAATTGACCACCAAGACATTGCGAGCGCCGTCATTGTACAGCGAAGTCACTGCTGATGATAAATTATTAAGCGAGGTGTTGGGTTGCGTATATGGTACAAAACTACTGGTAGTAGGCAAATAATCATTAGCACCAGCCCAGATGATATATAGTGCTTTCGGATCAGCTGAGACTCCTTTTTGTAATAGATTCGTAAATGAGCCAACCTCCTGACGTAAACCTGGGAAAGCAGGAGAGATTGTATTATCCGCTCCGGTTGTAGCACCACCGAAGGCAAAATTAATCCCATCGGTAGGACTAACACCTGCTGAAACTTTTGTAATTGGAGTAGGAGATGTTAAACCCAACTTTTGGGCAAGATCATCTATCCAGTTTGGACCATTAGAAAAACGTCCGTTAAAGTAGGGTGAAGGTGGAAAGGTATTACCACTAGAGTTAAACACATTGCCAGTATCAGAAAGGCTATCACCAAAAACGTAAATTGAGCTAAATGTTGCGGCTACTGCCTTAAGCGGTAGCATAAAAGTAAAGAGGGATAACCCTACAGCCGCAATTGAATTTTTCATGTGTTGACTCTTAGGTTGCCTTGACAAAGAACGGAGTGTAAGAGAGGACATTGGAACAAGGGAGTCTTGCCCCTGGCGCTTGACTAATATCTGCTTGCAGTAGTTTACACGAAAGTGTATTACTTTATTTTTAATACTTGTTTACAAACAGCCTCCTGGCTCAAGAGCGCTGCTGCAATTTTACATCGATTCGTTGCTCTGCTGCTAATCGCTCTAAATCATAATCATTAAGATCCACAAAATGCATGCTAGCTACCAACGCTGGGTGAACAGCACTAATTTGTCGATACATTTCCTGGGCAATTAGGCGATAGGAAGAATGTCCTTGCCTTTGACTTCGTAGTTCAATTAGATGATAAGCTTCACGCAGATTCAACTTCATTTGCCAACGTATCCGGTAAGCAAAGGGTACAATATATTGCGCTGCATCCGGCAGATCTTTGCTAATCAACGCAGTTGTTTTGGCTGCCTGCTCCAAAGCTTTACGGTAGGGTTCCGCCAAGTTTGCTGCTTCTAGTTCTGTGGGAACTATGTAACCGTGATGCACAGAGTAGCGTTGGCGTTCTTGTGTCAGAACACGATGTCGATGCAGATCGCGGTAGGCACCAATATCAGCTAGCACATCAAATGTGTAGTAGGTTGCTTCAAAAGCACGTCCAGGTCTATGGAATCGCGACTTGCGATCGCCTGCATAAGTACTGAGAATCTCTACTCGCTCTGTAACCGATAAATCCATAACATATGCTTTAACTCGATCAAATGTCAAATCAGTATGAGGAT
>JAFAVL010000587.1 GCA_019242465.1 Chroococcidiopsidaceae cyanobacterium CP_BM_RX_35
CGACACAAAGCTCGTCGAAGCCGAAGGGTGTTGTAGGTGCTTCAAAACACGCCCCGATATGGATAGCTGGGTCTAATCCCATGTTGATCGAGATCGGCAAGGGTTTGCCAGCCGCTTCCGCTTTCTCCCAAAAGGCATCAATGTGACGTCCTGGCGCTAAGAAGATCGAGAGCTGATCTCGGTCCTGCATGCAAAGCCGATGGATGGTGACGTCGGTATTGGAATCATTATCTGGATCGCTTGCAAGTACAAGACCTAAGCAGAAGAACGGTCCGGCATCCCATTATGTGTTAGTCGGCGCTGGAAGTAGTTTACGCAGATCGAAATTCGGATCGTCCGCCCGATAGACCTCTTCCTGACATGGCACAGCTTTGGCGTTGATATTTACGGGAGGAATTACCGTCTTGACAGCTTTGCCCATCTGCATCCCAAGCTCTCGTTTGGGCGCACCTGACAGTAGGCTCACCCGTTCACGGCTAGCCATCATCCCAACCAGCACACGAGAGTTCGGGTAGCCCTTGACGTTATTGAAGTTCATCGCTGGACCTATCCGGGTTGGTCGCATGACGGTTCCACCTGCACCGATGTATCGGGATACCCCAGCAAGTTCTGCTTTGGGATCGACAGGATGATCCGTTTCAATGTATTGCCCCTTGAAGTTCTTGATATGTGCGATCGCAGAGCGCAGATCGTTGATCTTCGGAACATCCCATCCGAGTAAGTGTTCTGCTTTGGCTTGCTGTTTATCGTTCGACATGAGAAATCTCTTTGTTGCGGATTAAAATTAAAACCCAGGCAGTTCCTAACGTGACTTTAGCGAGCCTAGCTTACAAGGAAATGAAGCAAGGTTTACTCAAATTGTTGTATTAATCAAAAATCCATTGTCGGTTATTCGTCTCCAACTGTAGTTAGATTTTCAAGCGTACACACAAGCATGGCGTAGCATATGAGCATGAACTGGAAACGGCAACAAAGCTAGTCCGAAAGTCCGAAAGTCTTGGGTAAAAATTCCCGAAACAGCAATTGCTCGCTGGAAGGTGCTAAATGCTTTAAGCAAAAGATAATAAGATACAACTTGACACTCCTCGTGATTAATCACGAGGATTCTAGCGGTTGTCTAGGACGAGGCTCTTTGCCATCGTCCTAGGCGCATCACTAGTTAAAGGACTGTCATTGACCTCACCCTCCACATCGACTATGCCCATTGCAGACACAGCTTTCTGAAGATCTAGAGGGCATGAAAAACCCAACCATTGACCGATATTCTGCGCGGCATTCCAGTCGGAGTGGCAACGATACCCGTCAAATCCTGTAAACCAATCCCCTCTACGCTTGCCGATCACACCATTGCGATGGTCTGATTTACTGGTATAAGGAGCAGGTACAGATTCAACAGGTACTTCAGCACGGATAGCTTTATATCGCGCCATTGTTTCCAACTGATAGAACGACCAGGTATCTCGATTCTCCGCAGCGTTACTTTTTGTCTTTTTCTTCTGCTTCATTGTCTGACGACAGCCAGACAAGTCTTCAAATCGCAATCCCATGCCATAATCACAGGCAAACTGCACAAGTTGCTTAGAGATTATGTGGTTAATCTGGGTCATGATGCGTCTTTCACGTTGCTCTAATCGCTTCACTACCTTAAGTTTTTTAGCCTCCTGAAGTTTTTTCCGAGTGCGTTGAAACTGTCGTCTCAGCTCTTTAACTCGCTCACCCTTCCAGAACTTACCGAAACTCTTGGGTAATGCAGCAACAGCAATATTATTTTGTCCTCTATCTACCCCAATCCAACCCTTAGCCTCATATGTATCGGGAACTTCCATCGATACTGATATGAGGGCATACCAAATTCCTTTCTTGGACTTGCATAGCTTTAGGGAACCTAAGAAGGCATCACCATTAACTATCTTGTCCAGAACTTCGGCATGCGAGGCTGAATGAACTAAGAGAGGAATTCGCCCTTTCCTGCCCCGATAAAGGCTGAAGGACAAAGCAAAAAGACTACCTGACTTCAATACCTCATAACCTTGATTATTCACTTCTAGCCACAGGCTTGAAAAGTGTTTAATCCTGGTCTTAGCATTAGTGTTACGGATAGTCTGATTGATCCACATTGAGCCAATCTCAACGTGTCTGAAGGCAGCACTAGTCAACTTCTTCCGCTTCTTTTTGTCAACTTGCAACAAGTCGTTAGCCACAGATGTGTTGATGACCGTCAGGCGTTCAAATTCTGTGGCTTTTGATTGGTTAAGCCGATAAAAAGGTAGCTTTAATGTCAGTGTTAGTTTTGCCATACAAGTTACTATAGCATATCCTATTGATATACGCAGGATACGTGAGGCTAAAGCCTCCTGATTTGTTTTTCACTCGCTGTGTGCGGTCTTGGGCTTCGACGCCAGTCCCCTACGGAGGGAGACCCTCCTTCAGGGCTGGCTCCCCAAGTGAAGCAACCCGCGTCCTCCGGTTTTAAACCAGAGGCTCTCAAACTCCCACAATGTTACTGGTAGTTTTTATCGCCGCTCAAACCTTTTTGTCATACAGGCTCCTTTACCTCATGCTGCAGTCCTATTCTGATTCAGAAAATAACCACCATAGACCCTTTGAATTACCAGGGGCAAAACCTCACTACAATCCAGACCGCCCTGGACAGGTCAAGCATATTTTCCTAGACCTCGACTTAGACATTCCCAATCAGAGTTATCACGGCACATGTACAATCCACCTGCTGCCGATCCGTATTGGTATTAATCAGTTGACGTTAGATGCAGTTAACCTCAATATTCAATCAGTACAAGTTGACAACATACCGCAAAAGTTTGACTACGACGCAGAGCAACTGATCATCCAACTAGAACCACCTACCCAAATTAACCAGTTAATTGCAATTGAGGTCACCTACTCAGTCAACAAACCTCAGCGAGGGCTTTACTTCATTCAGCCCAATGAATACTACCCCAATAAACCTATTCAAGTCTGGACGCAAGGGGAAGACGAAGACTCCCGCTTCTGGTTTCCCTGCTTCGATTACCCAGGTCAGCTAGCGACTTCAGAAATTCGAGTTAGAGTCCCTAAACCCCTGATTGCCATTTCTAACGGGCAGCTGATTCATACACAGGAAGAAGGTGACTGCAAAACCTACCACTGGGCACAAGAGCAAGTCCATCCCACCTACCTAATGACTCTCGCAGTGGGAGACT
>JAFAVL010000315.1 GCA_019242465.1 Chroococcidiopsidaceae cyanobacterium CP_BM_RX_35
AGCGAAAAGCCTTGGCTCGGCATAGGAACCCCTGCTCTTACTCTTAGCGCTATTCCTCTAGTTCTTAACCAAGAAGTATTGAGAGATGATGGCAACCTTGGAGTGTGGCAATCATCAACTACTCTCTGGCCGCTGACGGTTGACGGACTCAGCCTGCTAGCATTTCAAGGTGTCGAGTTCCGCAGCAGTCACCCGATCCTGGCACTAAGCTTGTTTAGTAACCGCAGATTTGTTATCGTCAATTTCGTTGCGGTTTTAGCATTCTTTACTGTCGTCAGCCGATCCGTTACCTTCAACCTCTTCTTGCAGCAAGCCTAGGGCTACACAACAACAGATAATCACCAAAACCTACACCCTAGCCAACCCAAAGTATTAACTGAGCCAAAACTTACGTTCCAAGAAAAAACGTAAATTATTGCCAGCAATAACTTGAGTCAAGCAGATGCTGAAGCCTCATTGAGGACCTTACTATATACACCTGCTAGCAACCTTACCGAATCACAGATTCAATTTGTTAATTAGTAGTTAGGTCTTGATGATGATAACTAAATTCACTCGTTCTTTTTTGACAGCAACTCTCGTCATCTATGGTACTACCGCCACGATAGCTAAAGCTGCCATGACTAACAGAGGAGAAACTCTGCTGGTGGCAGATCAGCCTGTAGTTACAACCTTTAGCTGCATTCCCGACGGTAATGACTTCGCGACGATCGCTCGTCGAGGCGATCGAGCCACACCACCTATAATTATCTGGAAACCTGCATTGGGCTACTACACCCCTAAAGCTCATTGCTATATAGTTTCCCAAGAACTGACTCGGATAGTCGCAGAAAATGGTGGCACATTGAAGAGCCTGCAGCTCATAACTGGAACTGTGAACGATCAAATAGTAGCTTGTGCTGTTAAGGAGCTAGGTTCCTTTTGTAATAGTTCTAATATATTGTTTACCCTGAGACCAGAGAAGACTAACAGTGCTATGAGGTTGTAGCAGAGCTCAACCAATTTTCAGTTCTGGATAACGGGACTACAGTTACTAAATCTTCTAGAGGAAACTTCCTACGTTAAGAAGATTTAAATCGATTTTTGGGACCAGAGAACCAAAACTAAGCAGACAAAGTTGATTTGTCAAAATTTTAACCACGGAAGTGACGCTGCTTGAAAAGTAGCACGTTTTCATGAAATTCTGACACATTTTGGACAAACGCCATAGCCAGGGTCGAGCAATTTTGATTACGCAGCTAACATTGAATTCCGCACTTTCTCTAATAGAAAGATTTTTTCTTCGTGACGAAGACCTAACTCTAAGCACTAATTTATCCTGACTGCGCCAGTTTCTGCCCTTAAAATGATGGGTAAATTCGAGCTAAGTTAAGATCCTGACAACCGCCGTCGCCATTCAGCCTCAATCTGGTTAGAGCGTGCTGCCTCTTGGTCGAGTAAGTCAGTTTCAGTAGTGTAAGCCAAATCTTGATCGCCAATCACTGTTTCGGCAGCAAACTGGCGAGCATAGGCAATTTTTTGTTGTAGGTTAGGATCTGCTTGACTCAACTGCCGTGCTCGCTCTTGGCGTTGCTCGTTACTAACGCCAATTTTGCTATTTTTCCACTGAATCCAGAAATAACGAATTAAAGGCACTCCCAAAAAGGCAATACCGTACGCCAGCAGAAGCCAGTAAATTGAATGGACGAAAGCAACTAAGCCTCCTAGCTTGGCAGCAGCAGTACCATTTGCCAATAGGTTACCGAGTACCAAAGCACCAACAAAATTCAGTGCCCCTAACCCAGTTGCCATCATAATCTGTCCAGAACTGGCTGCACTGAAACGCCAAGGTAACTCCTGTAAGTAGGGTGGCACTGGCTGCGCGTACCGCCGTTGTGCTAGAGTCTGCAACTCTGGAAAGTGATAGACAATCTCTCCCTCTGGGCTGACTGCCGGCTGACCATTGAATCGGGTTAAGGCTGGTAGCATGTAGTCCTCGTACTCTTTGGCATATCCTTGCCCAATATGGTCTAGATACGGAGCAACCTGTTCTGCCACCACTGCACCCTTATGGTTGCGAATCACATTAGCGATTTCTTGCCAACGGCGTTCCTCTAAATCTGCGTTAGGATTGCCATCACCAAAAAGAAACGAGAAGATGGCTTCAAAGAAATTCATCTCGTTTGGTTCGCGGTTGCGCCGCTGCCGATATTGAGGGTTACCATAACCTGGATCGAAAAACCAAAACCAGTCAGGACCGAGCCAGAAGTAGGGTAAGAACAAACCCCCTCCATTACTATGGGAGTGACCCCGATTATTGCTACTGTTGCTTTGATTACTGGCAGTAATGATAATAACGATACTCAGAAAAATTAGAGCGATTGACAAAAGTAATACAATCCCAAAAGAAATCCGGATTAGGTAAAACAGAACTCTCCAAACCTTGTTCCACCATTCCTGCAACCGCAACCGTAAAAACTTGTTGCGCAAGATTGCCCGGAAGTTTTTGGGAAATAGGTAAACCATATCGCCGGACTCTGCCACCTGTAAGTGACCGCCAGCATCAGTGGCAAGTGCCAACAATCCTTGCTGAGCTAAATTCACGTTCAACCCTGCCTGGGTAGCGACATCCCCGACAGTAACGCGATAGCCCAGTTGTTCAACTGCCTGCATGATGATGGGATTTGGAGCCATTGACCTGTCCTAAGAGCGAAAATTCTCCCTATCTCAAGTATAGAGTTTTCACCCCTTGCTCAGGGCACAATTAAAACGGGGCAGGGAGACAGGTTAATCACTCGGTTGGTCACGCTATCTGTTGCTCCTTCTTCCGTCAACCCCAAGCCCCGACAACCCATGACGATTAAATCTGCCCCAACCTCATCGGCAACATCACAAATTGTAAAGGCAGGCTTGCCTTCGCGCTCAATGATTTGAGCCTCAATGCCCTGCTGAGTAAACAGAGCCTGGGCATTTTTGAGGAGTTGTTCAACTGCTGTTGGTGACGCCATCGTTTCCGAACTCGGCACCTCTTCTGAACTTGGGGTTTCTACCACCGATAGCAGTATTAAATGGCTGCTGTACTTCTGCACAACACTCACAACCACCTCAGCGGCTTCTCGCGCTTCACGACTTTGGTCTATGGGAAACAAAATTGTCTTAAACATCACTGGCACCTCGGATACCCCAGCTCCGGTAGAATGTGGACGGCGCTAAACGGTTAATTAAACAAAAACGCAATTGGAGGTTGACGCTGTGTCCAAAAAAACTTTAGCAAATTTATCGTCATCAGATATATCAGGCAAACGCGCACTTGTACGAGTAGATTTCAATGTCCCTCTGGATGACCAACGCCAGATTACAGATGATACTCGTATCCGCGCTGCTCTTCCAACTATCCAAGATTTAATCCAGAAGGGAGCTAAAGTTATCCTTGTGAGCCACTTTGGGCGTCCTAAGAAGGGTGTGGATGATAAACTGCGCCTCACCCCAGTCGCCAACCGCCTAGCAGAATTGCTGGGTCAGGAAGTGCTCAAGTGCGATGACTCCATTGGTGAGGAGGTGACGCGGAAGATAGCAGGGATGAAAAATGGTCAGGTGGTGTTGCTGGAAAATGTCCGCTTTTATAAAGAAGAGGAAGAAAATAACCCAGAATTTGCTAAACAATTAGCTACTAATGCCGATCTGTATGTGAATGATGCCTTTGGCACGGCTCACCGCGCTCACGCTTCCACTGAAGGCGTTACCCATCACCTCAGTCCTTCTGTAGCTGGATACTTGATTGAGAAGGAATTACAGTATCTGCAAAGCGCTATTGAAAATCCCCAGCGTCCTCTCGCCGCAATTATTGGTGGTTCTAAAGTTTCCAGTAAGATTGGCGTAATTGAAACGCTGTTGGATAAAGTCGATAAGTTGCTACTGGGCGGCGGTATGATTTTTACTTTCTACAAAGCCCGTGGTCTGAATGTTGGTAAATCGCTGGTAGAAGAGGACAAGCTGGAGCTGGCGAAGTCTTTGGAAGCCAAAGCAAAAGAGCGCGGCGTTGCTCTACTGTTGCCTACAGATGTGGTTATCGCAGATAAATTTGCTGCCAATGCGGAAGCTAAAACAGTCAGTATCGACAACATTCCAGCTGATTGGATGGGTTTAGATATTGGACCTGATTCGGTGAAAGTCTTCCAAGATGCCTTGGCTGATTGCAAGTCAGTGATTTGGAATGGACCAATGGGCGTGTTTGAGTTTGACAAGTTTGCGGCGGGGACGGAAGCGATCGCTCGGACTTTGGCTGACCTGACCAAGCAGGGCACTATCACTATTATTGGTGGTGGCGACTCAGTGGCAGCTGTAGAAAAAGTGGGAGTGGCTGAGCAAATGAGCCATATCTCTACTGGTGGTGGTGCTAGTCTGGAATTACTGGAGGGTAAGGAACTACCAGGCATTGCGGCGCTAGATGATGCCTAGGGAGAATTAGATTAGAAGAGGGATTAGAGATTAAACAGTCTTTCTCTACTCCCTCCTTGGTCACCTAAATGCGTTGACAATGCCAGATAGGCCTAACAAGTTGCCAAAAGGTCCAAGTATCTCGTTCAAGGTATCGCCTGTCTTAGCAAGACCATTGCGGCTGACGAGAATAATGTCGTTGTTGCGCAGCGAGGGGTTGTTACGCTCATTTAGACTGTTGGTCAGATCAATCTGCACTAATCGCTTCGTCACCGTCCCATTTGGGTTGAGCCGGATCAGATCCACTGCCTTACGGTTGGCTCGACCATTGTTGAATCCACCTGCCTGCAATAATGCCTGATTCAAAGGGGTATTTGGCGGGACTTTGAGCTGTCCGGGGTTTCTCACCTCTCCGATGACATTGACTTGAATCGTATCCGGCGACAGGTTAGTCGAAGCAATTTGGGTTTGTTCGGCGGGGGTGAGACTATTCGCTCTTGGTATAATGATGCTGTCTCCTTCTTGCACCAGCGTATCTTGAGTGATGTCTCCTGCTGACACCAACTGTAGCAAATTTACCTTGATAACTTCTTCGCCACCAGTTTTGGTAAAACGACGGATCTGAATGTTGCGAATATCGGCGGATGAGGTGATACCGCCTGCTGTTTGTAAGGCGCGGGTAACGGTGGGTAGCCCCAGATCGGA
>JAFAVL010000710.1 GCA_019242465.1 Chroococcidiopsidaceae cyanobacterium CP_BM_RX_35
TATTAATGAGGCTATTGCCGGTGCTTTTTCGGTGATTCGCAATGCGTCAGTACCCCTGGGCATCAGTACACCGGGACAGCCCAACATCTCCTCAACGATTTGGCGCGTTGTGGCAGATCACAAAAACAAGCGTTACTTCTTTGAATCTACTCGCACTCCAAATGTATTCTGGGTCAGCTTGTCAGATTTGGATTTGTCACCAGGCGCACCGATCAAGAAGCTGACTTTGACGGATGGCACCTTTTTTGCTGGCAACACGGCGGCGCAGTTCCAACCTACCAAGCCGTTCAAGTTTTTGCCAGCAACCGTAGAGTAAGCTCCGTCTTTGATTGACAACTCTAATCTAGTACAGATATGGAAACAGAAGAATTTATTTTCACCATTTTCTTCTTGACCTTGGGTCCCATTAAAATCATTCCTGCCTTTGCCAATTTGACTCAAGCAATGGAACTCAAATTCAAGCGGAAGTTGGCGATCAAGGGGATTGCGATTGCCACTGGCATTTGCCTTTATGTGTTTCTGCTGGGACGCAAC
Source organism: Chroococcidiopsidaceae cyanobacterium CP_BM_RX_35 (assembly GCA_019242465.1). The sequence continues at coordinate 535 of JAFAVL010000710.1, forward strand.
TTAATAGAAAAATATCACATTTCTCTAGAAGGGATAGAGATTGCTGGTGGCTTGGTACTGCTCATCTCCGCATTGAATATGATCTTTCCCACCGCTCAACCGACTAAAGCTCTTGAATCTCAGTCCACTGCTTTAAAGCTGGCGATTACACCTGTAGCAACACCAATGATTGTGCCACCCGTTGGTGTTGCTGCTATTCTCATTTTTGTCATACTGGCTCCCCGTTATCCGGGAAGAGACATTGTGATTGCTCTTGCACTGGCACAGATGCTGGTGTTGGACTTTTTGGTAATGTTCTTCATCGACGCAATCATGAAAGTTCCGGGTTTATTGCTCCTGTTAAATGTATTCGGTAAAGTGCTGGTGTTTACTCAAGCAGCTCTGGCAATCCAAGTGATTTTGGTTGCATTTAAAAGTTTAGGAGTGATTAAGGGAGCGAATCCGTAATCATTGCCCGGATTGGTTGTGTTGCAAAAACTTTGTTAGAACAGAGCTTTCCTATCAATCAGCTGGTAGTGATATGGAAGTAGTGGTGAGATAGAACCCTTGCCCCGCCAGCATCCTGTTAATATCAACTTCGGCTTGGAGCCATTCCTGGAGTTTTTGGGCACAAGCCCGGTCCCCAGTCGGAGCATTTCGCTGCTGCGACTGACAGGTTTCATAATGGGCTTGAGCGTCGATTACCTTCTGAACCTTGGTATCAAATGACGATTATTCTGACCGCTGCGTCAATTACTCCAGCCTGCGATCGCCTCCTCGGAAAGATGCCTGATGGAGCGAAGCCTAATCCAGAGCTACTAAGGATTTGAATAATTGACGCGGACGCCAAAATTGAGGTGCCAATGGGGACTGGAGTAATTGACGCAAGCGGTCAAGTTAATCGTCGTCTAATACCTTGGGATTGGTCGGAGAGCAGGCGCATAAGAAGATCAGTGGGCAAGTAATGTAGAATCTGCTCAATTTCCGCAACAATTTACTTGGAGATAGCATAAGTAAATACGGCTATAGCTGTTGGCAATTCTGGGAAAATAGTCACTCACTTAAGCAACGGCAGTCATCAAAGTAGCGCTAAGGTCAGCAGCAGGAAAATCTCTTTCTCCTGCTGCATAACGCTCCAGCAGTTCGCTAGCATTCATCCGGGTTTGGGTTTTGGCTAAATTGACTCTAACTTAGTTTTCCCAAAACTCAACCAATATTAATCTGGGTAGTTAATTATTCTAAATGGCATCGTGTTGAACGCAGGGTTTTGATTGTAATTTGGCGTGACGAAACTCTTAGCCCAAGAGAGAAGTGCACCTTGACACTAGCCCGCTGAGACCAAATCATCTTACTTATGAACCGACTTGAGTCTGACCGCCTGGACTCGGCTCAGGGATGAATGTCACGAAGTTAAGCAAAATAAGTAGCTTAGCTCTTTATAAATTCTGTGCATCTAGAGCTATCAAGGAAAATTCAAATCCTTGGTGGGGTAAGGATTTAAGATTCTGTTAGAGGGTCGAGACCTTTACTTTCCAAGGGGTGAAAGCGAGTATTACTTCATAAAGACCCTTAGAATCAATAAACAACCATTTGTAGGTGGATTAACAGCGCCTGCTCCTTTGAGCCTGATCTAGCTGGTATAGGGCTGAGTTGATACTTCCTCTTGCGGCGCGGACATAACCTCCCTGTTCAATCCCCCTTAACCTATCCAAGGCGTCTCTGAGTCTATTCCTGGCATAACTGATGCCATCACAGCCTCTCTCGGCAATCAGTATTTCAGATGATGACAGTTTCGCTCGCTCATCCAGGTGTAGGTTTCTCTCAGATTGATAGCTCAGCACCGGGTTGATAGATAAGACTAGCAATAATACCAGCACTGCAATAGAGCCAAGAATTGAATACTTATTGAATCGCATTGTTGTTCCCCTGGATTACAAGTAGCTGAGTGAATTTAAGTAGTAAGACGTTACAGTGCCCATCTCCCTTATTAGGGGGTGCAACAATCATTGGAACAAAAAACCGGAATAAGAAACTGAAAAGTTCCCCCCGCCATGTATATACATATTAGGCTTCCGCTTAAACTCGTTATTCCTACCGCTTTTACTATTAGGAAGTTTACTTGAACAAGGATACCTTTTGCAGGCTGAGATTGTGAGTAAAGCAAAACAACGGCAGGATTTAGTTACTGGAGTTTAGACTAGTTTCTGGTGCGAAACTCTCAAGACAACACATCTCAATTTTTTTATAGTTTGCATAGAAAAATGATAAAGAGAATGATA
>JAFAVL010000334.1 GCA_019242465.1 Chroococcidiopsidaceae cyanobacterium CP_BM_RX_35
GATCTACCAGGAGTCGTTCTGAAATACCCAGAAATTCGTCAAAGGGTAGGGCCAGTTATTCAAGACATTTTGGTGAGGCAACTCGACCCCCAAACAACTCGAATGGCAATCGAATTAGCACCTGGATACACGTTAGATCCTCATCAAGTACGACTGTTACAGCAATCCCCCAACCATTGGTTTGTGCAGTTGCCAACTCCGCAACTGCTGGCAGGTGATTATCTCTTTCTCCGGGGATCTCTGAAGCCGACAGAACAAGCGACTAGTATCAATCCCAGCGTTCCCCCACTGAAAGCTCCAGGCACTACCAATGCTTGGGCGATCGCTTCAGGGACAAAAATGACTTGGCCTCAGCAACAAGTTGCATCCCTAATGACCCGGTACAAATCTCTCCATTCGGGAATGTTTTTCCTAGATCTGGATACAGGCAACTATTTAGATATCAATGGCGGTCGAGTGTTTCCTGCTGCCAGTACCATTAAATTGCCAATCCTCATCGCCTTTTTTCAGGATGTAGACGCGGGTAAAGTGCAGTTGAATGAAAGTCTAGTCATGCGACCTGGCTTGATGACGCATGGCTCTGGCACGATGCAATATCGAAAGCCATGGACTAAGTTTTCTGCTTTAGAGACAGTGACCAAGATGATTACTATTAGTGACAACACAGCCACTAATATGATTATTCACCGTCTTGGTGGTGCAGCGCGGCTCAATCAGCGCTTTCGTAGCTGGGGACTGCGGCATACGGTCATTCACCATCTTTTAGGTGATTTTAGCGGCACTAATACAACCAGTCCTAAAGACTTAGTACGATTGCTAGCGCTGCTGGTCAATCAAAAATTGATTTCCTCAGATAGTCAGGAACAGGTTTTAGATCTATTGCAGCGGACTACCGTCCGCACCCTGCTGCCTGCTGGTTTAGGTAAAGGGGCAGTCATTGCCAATAAAACTGGAGACATCGGTTTTCTCATTGGGGATGCTGGCATAATTACTCTGCCGAATGGTAAGCGTTATTTGGCAGGAATCTTCGTGCGCCGCCCATACGACGACCCACGAGGCAGGAATTTTATTCGCCAGGTTTCCCAACTGATGTACAACTACCTAGATCAGCCTCTCCCGCTGTACCCTGTTTCTACTCCTCCTAGTGGTGCTGTGGGTAGTGTAGGGACTGACAAGAGTTAACCCTTCTCACCCCTCTAATAGCTTCTTCAGATGATTACTGTGTGGTTTCTGTAGTTTTCGAGCAGCCCTTCCCGTGGTGTCGAGCTGGCGCTCTTGAGTTGCCGGAGCTGCCACAGGCAAACCGTTGAGTTCTTTGTCTCTAAGAGCTAGCAGCTCAGGTATGGTCACAAATTTGTATCCGCGCTTTCGGAGGTCGCTAATGATCTGTGGTAAAGCCTTTACAGTCTTCGAGCGATTGCCGCCACCATCGTGCATCAACACTATTCCCCCCGGCTGTGCCTCCTTGAGGACATTTCTGATCAAGACTTGCGGTGATTCAAAGTGCCAGTCTCTAGAGTCCGCTGACCACATCATCACAGCATACTTCCGCTTTTCGGCATAGCCAGCAGGACCATTTTTGAGGAAGCCACCAGGGGGACGAAATAGTTCTGTTCTAACTCCCACTGTCTCGTAAATCTGATCTGCTGTATCTTCTATCTCATGAGCGGCGGTGGCAGCATCCATCTGCTTGTACCAGTGATGCCAGGTATGGTTACCAATGACATGACCACCATCTACTACAAGCGTAGCAATTTCAGGAAAATTTTTGACGTTCCTGCCGATCCAGAAGAAGGTTGCCTTAATGTCGTTTTGCTTAAGGATGTCTAAGACTTGCTCGGTGGTGCGGGGCCAAGGACCGTCATCAAAGGTGAGGGCAATGACTTTCTCTTTCAGCGGCAGTCTAGTTTCAGCAATGACTTTTCCCTGAAACTCCTTGGGGACAGAAAAAAGGCTGACTTTTGGCGTCTGGTTCAGGGACGATACTTGTTGCATCACCTGTTTCATCTTTTCTACTGGGTGGTTGGAAAAGTTCAAGCTAATGACAAAACTGCAAATAGCAGCAACTAGTGTTAAGAACAAAAAGCGTTGCCAGACAGATGATTTACGCTTTGGCATGTCACGTCTCCATACACTCTGCAATTCCTAGTAGGGGCAGGAAGCCTAAATTTGGCGCACTGTGGCGATGTTAGTTATGGCATCGTCACAGTCATGCTACAAGTCTTGTGACTCAACGGTCTGCCGGAGGTGGCTCCTAAACTTGCAAAGAGCGCAAGCTCAACTTTTAGGAGTTGTTTCTCCTGGTCCGGCAGTAACAATTACCAGGTTCTCTGGATGGATCAGCTCTTGGATTGCCTGTTGAACCTGAGCTAAGCTTACCGCCTCAATTCGATTTGGAAAGGAGCGAATTTCCTCTGAGTCTAGTCCGTAGACAGTATTACTTAAAATTGCGCCAGCTAAACTACCAGGATTGGCTAACTCTACCGGATAGCTGCTCGTAATTGAGCGTTTTGCCGCGTTTAATTCTGCCTCTGTCACTCCTTGCTCCCGTAGTTGCTGCAGCAAAGCTCTTGTACTAGCGATCGCTTTTTGGGCATCGCCCGGAGCTGTCTGCATCGAAATTAAAAATGGACCAGGATTGATACCTGCAGCAAAGGCGCTATAGATGCCGTAGGTCAAACCTTGTCGATCTCGGACTTCAGTTCCCAATCGACTAGAGAGAGTATTGCCTCCTAAAATCTGGTTTAAGACTACAGCCGCATAAAAGCGCGGATCTTTACGCGCAATACCACTGTATCCAATGTAAGTCACCGCTTCCGCCTTACCAGGGATGATTTGGCTTAGGCTCTTAGTTGCTTGAGGTAAAGTCACAGTTGGGAAGTTTAAGACAGGGCGTTTACCCTTGACTTGCCACCTACCGAAACTCTGCTCGATTAGGGAACGCACTTGTGCCGGGTCAAAGTCACCAACCAAGGCCAGAATCATTGTATCAGGGCGATAGTGTGACTGGTAGAAACTGATGAGATCAGATTGGGTAATGCGCTTTAAGCTCGACTCAGTAGGAAAACTGTGGAACGGATGATTTTCTGGGTAAATCGCCTCCTGAAACACCCGTCTTCCCAGACGGCGGGGATCATCTAGCTCTAATTTCAGAGCAATCAATGCTCTCTGCCGACTCAACTCTAGCTGGTCGGTAGGGAAGGTCGCGTTTTGCACCACATCTGCCAAGGTTTGGATGAGAGTCGGCAGGTTGGCTACCAAAGCATTACCGCCAATGCTGACACCTTCACGATTAGCACTAAAGCCAAGACTAGCTCCCCGGTTTTCCAAACCCTTAGCCAAAGTCAGGGCAGTTTGAGTCTGTGTCCCATTCATTAAGTTTGCAGCAGTCAGACTCGCTGTGCCTGCAAGCTGATCGGTGTCAACGTTCTCAAAGGAGGAACCTCCGGGAGCAACGCTCTTTGCTTCGTCAAACTCAGTTCCGGCATCAATCTGTCCGCTCAGGTTAACGGTCGGCAGACTGTGGTCAGGCAGCAGTAGCACTCGCAACCCATTGGCTAAGGTGAACTGCTCCGGTAAGGGTTGGGTCGTCGCAACTGTGGCTAACGTAGCAGGGGGTAAATATTTAGCGACTTCTGCTGGATTTACAGGTTTACCAGGACTGAAGTTCTCGACAGTTCGACCACCAGGGTTCGAAGTGCCAGGTTTACCAGTTGCTAGGGTCGGCTCAAAAAAGCCTATTGTTTGTTTGCCTGATTTGAGATAGGTTTGGGCTACACGCTGCACGTCAGCCGCACTCAATGCCGTGATCGCCTTCAGGTAGCGGTCGGTGTACTGATAATCTCCTGCTACCGTTTTGCTGTAACCCAGTTGGGTTGCCTGAGCGGTGACATCCTGACTACCTAGTACAAAGCCAGCTTGCAGCTGAGTCTTAGCCCGGTTCAATTCTTCTGGGGTAACTTGTCGCTGCTGTAGCTCAGTCAGGGACTGCTGGAGCACTTGGTCAATCTTTGCTAACTCCTGACCAGGTGCTGCCGTGGCTGAAATGCTATACCAACCCGGTTCAATCAGCTCTGCCGGATAGGCACCGACTGAACTGGCAAGACCTGATTCTACTAACGCTTGATAGAGCCTGGAACTGCGTCCTCCAGTCAAGATGGTATCCATCAAGTCGATGGCTGGTACATCGGGATGATTGATATTCGGCAAGGGGTATACCGCTTGCAGGAGAGCTGCACTACCTGGTTGTTTTAAGACAATTGGCGTTTTAGTCGGTATTTCTTTGTTGGCAGCAGTCGGGGGAGCCACTGTTGTGTGGGAAGTTGAGGCATTAGACCTTTTAGGGACCTGACCAAAAGTTTGTTTAACAGTTTTGAGAACTGTTTCAGTCGCAAAATCCCCCACAAGTACCAGAGTGGCATTGTCTGGGCTGTAATAGGTCTGGTAGTAACTTTGCAACTGCTCGACCGTAAACTTCTCCACATCAGCTTTTGTCCCACCTACAGGTAGACCATAAGGGCGGTCAGGAAAAGCAGCTCGCATCACCGCTCTGTTCAGACGATAGCCCGGTCCATTTTCGTAGCCCTGTAGCTCTGAGATCACAACTCGTCGTTCACTCGCCAGTTGCTCTGCCCCATTGATAGACTTTTCCATCCGGTCAGCTTCCAGCGCTAGTAGTGCCTCTAGTTTGTCCCGTTCT
>JAFAVL010000037.1 GCA_019242465.1 Chroococcidiopsidaceae cyanobacterium CP_BM_RX_35
AACACCGACCTAGATGCAATTCATCGGGCAATTGAAGCTGCCAGAGCTGTAACTGACAAGCCATCCCTCATTAAGGTCCGAACCACAATTGGCTATGGTTCCCCAAATAAAGCCAATACTCACGACGCCCATGGCTCAGCGCTTGGTGCAGATGAAGTCAAAGCAACTCGCGAGAATCTCGGTTGGCAGTATGAGCCCTTTGTGGTACCAGAAGATGCACTCAACCATTTCCATAAGGCAATTGAGCGTGGGGCTAAGTGGGAACAGGAGTGGAGCGAACTGTTTGCTGCCTACAAACAGAAGTATCCGCAGGACGCCCAAAAGCTAGAGGAGATGTGGAGTCAGACACTTCCTGCTGGATGGGATAAGTGCCTGCCAACTTTCAAGCCTGAGGATAAGGGAGATGCCACTCGGAATCATTCGGGCAAAATCCTAAATGCGATCGCAGAAGTCGTTCCAGAACTCATAGGTGGCTCTGCTGACCTGTTCACTTCCAACAAGACCCTCTTGAAATCTGGTGGAAATTTTGCAAAAGGTCATTACGAGGGTCGCAATCTTTGGTTTGGGGTGCGCGAACACGCTATGGGAGCAATTTGCAACGGGATTGCGGGTCATGGTGCCTTGATTCCTTTCTGTTCCACGTTCTTAACTTTTACCGACTACATGCGAGGTGCGATTCGGATTTCGAATTTGTCTCGGGCTGGTGTCCTGTATATCATGACCCACGACTCTGTAGCACTGGGGGAAGATGGTCCAACACACCAATCTATTGAACATTTCGCTGCCCTCCGAGCTATTCCCGAGTTAGTCGTGATTCGCCCCGCGGATGGTAACGAGACTTCTGGTGCTTATAAGGTAGCGATTGAAAATCGGGATCTCCCTACACTTTTAGGACTGTCTCGGCAAACCCTCCCTAACCTGGCTGGCTCTTCGATTGAGGGCGTAACCAAGGGTGGTTACATCCTCTCTGATAGCGATGGTACACCCGATCTAATTCTGATCGGCACTGGTAGCGAAACCCAACTCTGTGTTAAAGCAGCCGAACAGTTACGGAATGAAGGCAAGAAAGTCAGAGTCGTCTCATTGCCCTGCTGGGAACTGTTCGATCAGCAGAATGAGCAGTATCGAGAATCTGTATTGCCTAAAGCTGTGACCAAGCGGGTGTCTGTGGAAGCAGGCTCTACCTTTGGCTGGTGCCGTTATGTTGGCAGCGAGGGAATCGCGATTGGTATCGATCATTTTGGCGCTTCAGCTCCAGGTGAAATTGCCTTGGAGAAGTTTGGCTTCACAGTGGATAACGTCGTGGCTAAAGCAAAGACATTATTGGGCTAATATCCCTTGCTCACGCAAAAGAGCTGTTGATTGGGTGGGTACTGCTGCTACCCACCCGATTTTTCTTTGGAGTTCATACTGCATCGCTGCATGGGGAAAGCTTTCACCACACCCTTATACTCCCACTTCGACTTGTTGACCAAAGAGGCAAGGGGGCATGGAAGCAGAAGTATTCTTATCCCCCCAGCTCGTCCCTGCCCCCTTGCCCCCCTGCCTCTTCTTAGCTTCTCCGTAATTCTCCCTAAAAAAAAAGTCCTGAACAATCAGGACTTTTACTGAACAGGACCCACAACAAGCCTTATCTGAAGTTACAGTACCAATTTAGAGCTTTCATAATAACCGCGAAAACACTGAGATTTTCAGTAAGGGTTGTGTGGTAATGCGGAAATTACTGAGTTAGTGAAAGCTATGGCAGATTGCGGTCTAGGTGAATCTTCTACTCCTCTTTTGATGAATGAAATTTTTGACGTTTGCGCTGATCGATGAAACCTTTACCAAGTCACTTAATTCTTTTCTAGCTTGGTGCCACAGAGCTTACAGAATTGAGCATCGGTATCGTGTAAAGATAAGCTACAGGTAGGACAAAGAGCTTCTACGTGGTTAGCTGTTTTGACTAATTGCTTAATCAAATCTCCCAATTGCCAAGGGATCAAGGCAATGCCTGTTAGAATCATTAGGACAGTCATCAGGCGACCTCCTCCTGAAACCGGGATAACATCACCAAACCCAACAGTTGTCATTGTTACAACGGAGAAATAGACCGCATCAAAAAAAGTATCAAAATCTCTAGGGTTGACCGGATGTTCAACTTGATAAATCAATCCTGAGTAGACAAAGATGATAGCAAATATCGTGAACAGTATTCGAGCAAAAATTATGCTATCTTCGGTACTAACACGATCAAAAAAAACTCGACCTTCTAAGAACCGGATTAACCGCAAGATTCGGAACCAACGTAAAATACGGATAAAACTTATATCCAGCATTCCTAAAAATACTGGTAAAATTGCCATCAAATCAATGATAGAATAGAGACCAAAGAAATACTTTATTTTTGACTCAGCACACCATAAACGTAGCAAATATTCCACAGCAAAAATTAATAAAATTATAGAATCTATAGTATTAAGCTTGTTGCGTAACGATATCGGTATTGTATAAGTATCAACAACAAAAATAGCCGAAGAAAGTAAGACAAGGCTAGTTATAGCTAGATTAATAGCTCTACCAATCGGCGTTTCAACGTCTTCTAAATAAAAGGCAATGTTTCGTTTTAGTAGCATAGCAAATTACGTTAAGTCAAGAATAGCGAACTTGCCCAATGTGTGCAACAGCCCGTATTTGGACAGGCGTATCAGAAATTGCATTTTGTGCTTCTATTCAAGATCTGTTGAGGTAAATCAATCTCAAGTAGATATATCTTGTGAAGAAATAAGGCTAAAGGGTTCAGGCAGATCGTTGTGACGAAAGGGATTTTGAAGCAAGAGTGTATAGAATTATTCAAATAATATGATAGAAGTTATAGAGCAAAATATGACTTTATCCTCATGTGGCTGGTCAATTTGCTCTCTAAAATCAAAACAAAATCAATCTCAAGCAGCAGTATGCAACTCAAACTTTTTCCAATGTTAGCTGGAGTGATCGCTTCCTTCAGCCTTGTTGTGGGTATCCCGGTTGCAGCTAAAGCTGAGCCACCAGCCCAGCCTAGCCCAATAACTCCTGGACAGGGGCAAAGCCAATCTCCCTTAGCAGGTGTCAAACTCACTCAGCAACAACAAGACCGAATCAATCAAATTAGAAGCAATACTCGCGCTCGAATCCAGAAGGTCCTAACCACAGAGCAGCAAAATCGCTATCAGGCTGCTCTCCAATCTGGTCAGGGACGACAGGCTGCTGTTGCTGCGATGAATTTATCTGACAATCAAAAAAAACAGCTCCAGCAAATTGTACAGTCAGCTAGAACTCAGACAAACGCTGTCTTTACCCCAGAACAGCGGCGGCAAATTCAGCAAAACATCCAACAGATGAGGCCGCAGAACCAGTGAGGATTAGTTCCTAATTCCATATCCCCTCCCTCTGCATATTTGAACTGAATTGGATCGGTTAAGATAACTAGGCACAAGTGAATCGTAACAGTGTAGGGAAACATCGGTGTAAATCCGAGGCTGTGCCGCAGCTGTAAGCAAGGTGATGAGAGCTGCTCCACAAGTGTTGCCGCTCTCGACTTCGTAAGCCAGAATGCCTACCTGATACTTGCTCACTCTACTCCCTGCGTCGCACAGGATAAGGAGATTCGATTATAATGCTGAGTGTCAATATCACAAATCTGACTGGGCTAGAACACCCAGAGGCTCAACTGCCTACATTGCCGCCCCTACCGCTCAACCGCCCTTTATTGATGATCGGTCATGGAACTAAGGATGAAGCGGGGCGCCAAAGCTTTCTGGATTTAGCCACTGCCTATCAAGCCTTGGATACATCACGCCCTGTCCTCCCCTGTTTTCTAGAACTCACCGCTCCCACAATTCAGGAGGGAGTCGATTGGTGTGTGACTCAGGGCTATACTGAACTTTCCGTACTGCCAATTCTTTTATTTGCCGCACGACACAATAAGTTTGACGTTACCAAAGAATTAGACCTGGCACGTCAACGCTATCATCAGATTAAGTTTCACTACGGGCGTCATTTCGGGATAACGCCTGGGATTCTGGCCTTGTGGCGATCACGTCTACAACAGTTAGACCAGCCCCAGTACAATCCCCGCGAAATTTCTCGCGCTGACACTGTCCTGCTGGTTGTTGGTCGTGGTTCTAGCGATCCTGATGCTAATAGCGACATTTACAAACTAGCCCGCATACTTTGGGAGGGCAGTGGTTATTCGACTGTTGAAACCTGTTTTATCGGCATCACCCACCCTCGGCTAGAAGAAGGCTTCCGCCGCGCCCGCCTTTACCGACCTGAACGCATTATTGTTTTGCCCTACTTTCTTTTCACTGGTCTTCTAGTCAAGAAGATCTTTGATATCACTGCTCAACAGCAGGAGCAACACCCGCACATTTCCATCACCTGTTTGCCAGAAATGGGACTTCAGCCCCAGTTGTTCTCTGTAATCCGAGAGCGAGAAATTGAAACCCAAATCGGGCAAGTGCAGATGAATTGTGAAATGTGCAAATTTCGGCTAGCATCTGCGGCAGATGGTAACGCTCATACTCACGAGCATTACCATCACGGACATGAACATCAACACTTCCACGCTGCCGTTGACCCTTATGCTGATTTAGAGAGTTACCACCAAAAAATTTGGCAAGTCCCTTAGAGGACCCAAATTAAGAATGATTCTTAATAGTGCAGTTATCTAAGATCACAACAATACCTATAATTTATGGCTCAAGAATTTGTCATAGGTGAGAGAGTCCGAGTAGTAGCGCTGCCACCTTATGTCAAAACTGCGGAACCAATGCCGATGCTTCGCCCTCCTGAGGTGATTCAGCAGGGTGAAGAAGGTGTCGTTATTGACCAGCGTCCGGGGGGATATTGGAGTGTTCGCTTTGCTGCCGGAACCTTTTTGATGGATAGTCAGTATATCGAGACTACAGTTAGCACTCCGGCAACTGACCAACCTGTAGCCGAACATGTAGAGCCGCCACCACAACCAAGACCAGGCGAACTCTGAACCTTAATTTGGTAAACTTATGTAAAGTCTAGCCCTAAATTGGCAAAATGATATCTCGTCGTACCTGTCTCGGCACTCTTTTAACCTGCTGTTTTGCCGTCCTTACCTGGTTGATTGCCCCAGAAGCGATCGCCATAGGTGGCAGGCTTCCCACAATTGGTCAACCAGCTCCAGTTTTTACCCTGCCCACTAATACTGGCAATGGTAGCGTCTCCCTCTCCGACTGGCGCGGCAAGTGGGTAGTCCTTTACTTTTATCCTAAAGATTTCACTGCTGGTTGCACTTTAGAAGCGCGTCGGTTTCAACAAGACTTGCAAAAGTATCTGGACAAAAACACCCAGGTTATTGGTGTCAGTGTAGATTCTGTTGATTCCCATGCAGAATTTTGTAATTCAGAAGGTTTGAAGTTCCCTTTACTAGCGGATACAACTGGCGCTGTGAGTAAAGCTTATGGCTCCTGGATGGGCTTTATATCAGTACGCCATAGTTTTATCATTGATCCAGAGGGTCTTCTGCGCAAGACCTTTGTGAAGGTCAATCCCGCGATCCACAGTACAGAAGTGTTGACTCGAATTAACGAATTGCAGGCAGCTACCTCTTCCTTGAGCAGCTCAAATGAAGCTAGTCTTAGCCAAGATTCTGTCACACTTTCAACATCAACCGCTAGAAAAAGCTTATGAATGACTCCGCATTTGTCAAGCTATTGCAGATAAATAATTTATAATTTGTATTGAGAGAACAACTTCCTATAAATGTGAATTGGTGAATGAATAGAAACCCTTTGATTGAGTACTCACGGTACGAACCCGCTCCCATAATCCCCCTGCCTCAGGAGTCTTCGATGATTACCTGGCTGGAGTCAACTGGTCGCTTAGTGGCACGGACTAGCCTGGATACTAATTATCCTCTAGTTGATGGGGATGATCCAGAAATCTCAGGGCTGATAGATACTGAGGAGATCGCGGACGATTTTGACCTGGGGGAGGACGAAGAACTGGATTCAGAAGAGCCATAAGGCATCTAGGATTAGCACAGCCATGGCTTCTACCATGTATAGGTAGCCGCAGAATTGCTATGCTACTGTCATGTCCGTAAACAGTAGTATGATAAGCTGCTAGGACTAAACATTTCAACCATCATGACGCCGAAATATTCTTTTGTCGTTCCGGTATACAACGAGGAAAAAAGCCTCGCGGAAATGTATCGACGGATTAGTGCCGTGATGAAGCAGATGGATGGACCAGTAGAATTAATCTTGGTTAATGATGGTAGTCGTGATCGCTCCCTACAGCTACTGCGCCACCTCCAACAACAAGATTCGCGTGTTTGCTACCTAAGTCTGGCTCGCAACTTTGGTCACCAAATTGCTGTCACGGCTGGACTCAATTTTGTCCAAGGTCAGGCAGTTGTTATTCTTGATGCTGACTTACAAGATCCACCAGAACTCATCCCCGAACTGATTGAAAAGTGGCGACAAGGCTATCAAGTAGTTTATGCCCAGCGTACCCAACGTCATCAAGAGAGTTGGTTCAAGCGCTTCACTGCTTACTTTTTCTACCGTCTACTCAAGCAACTTGCAGATGTGGATATTCCCACCGATACTGGCGATTTTTGCTTGTTGGATCGGCAAGTTGTAGAGATTCTCAACGGGATGCCAGAACGCAACCGCTACATCCGAGGGCTGCGCTCTTGGATCGGCTTTCAGCAAACAGCTATCAAGTTTAAGCGCGATCCCCGCTTTGCTGGTGATGTCAAGTACACCTTTGCCAAATCCTTAGCCCTAGCTGTGAATGGCTTAGTTTCCTTCTCAAAAGTTCCATTGCGACTCTCAACCTATGTCGGATTGCTAGCAGCGATCGCGGCAATTTTGATGGTAATTCTAGTTCTCTACTGGCGGATTTTTGTTCCCCATTCACCCTTGACTGGATTTACTATCATCCTGGTCGCCATATTTTTTCTGGGAGCTGTCCAGTTGGTTAGTATTGGCATTCTCGGTGAATATATTGGGCGGATATATGAAGAGGTTAAAGGTAGACCATTATATACACTTGCAGAAGTGAGCGGTTTTAGCGATCGGGGTTTGAACAGCAAAAATCAGACAAACCTTGTGCGGAAGGACGCCTATTAAACGGTTCTGGTACGTTTTGAGACAGTGAAGGTTGTGATAGTAGGGCTTACCATAAGTCTTTACAATAGGGTAAATACGGAGATAGTCGAGAAATTTAAAAAAAAATTAGTGGTTTCAACAAGGTTATCAGCACCTATACAAGAGCAAAATTAAATTATCTTATCTAACTTGATTGATGATGTAGGGGAACAAAAGACTTTTAACAAGAAGCAACTATAGAGACTAGGAGTACCATTCAGGATTACAAAACTCTACTTGGACTACCGATTTAGCCCATTACCAATAGATGTAAAACATTATTGTGCGGTATTAACCAATGGTGGAATTGTCTGAGATTGAAACTGAGCGGCTCAAGACTCTATCTCAGTATCACATCCTTGATACTGCTCCCGAAGCTTACTTTGACGATCTCACTCGCTTAGCCGCTTATATTTGTCAAACTCCAATTGCTGCCATTGGCTTAATTGGTGCTAAACGCCAGTGGTTCAAGTCAAAAGTGGGAATCCTGGCAACGGAAGAATCTCGTGATCTAACTTTCTGCGCTCATGCTATCCTGCAAGCAGAGCTATTGATTGTCCCAGACACCTTACAGGATGAGCGGTTTGTCAATAATCCGTTTGTGATTGGCGATGCTCGTATCCGCTTTTATGCTGGTGCACCTCTCATTACCCATGATGGCTTTGCCCTCGGTACTCTCTGCGTTCTGGATCATGTGCCGCGAGAACTTAGCGATGAACAGCAAGAAGCGCTGCGGATTCTAGCACTGCAAGTGCTAACGCAACTCGAGTTAAGGCGTAACTTAGCAGTTTTAGAACAGAACATTCTGGAGCGACAGCAGTCGGAAGCGCAACTGCGACACCATGTCTATCATGATGGGCTTACGGGTTTACCCAATCGGGCGCTATTGATGGAGCGATTGAGGTGTGCGCTCAACCGCTCCAAGCAGCACCAGCGTTTTGTGTTTGCCGTGCTGTTTATCGACCTAGACCGTTTTAAGGTGATTAATGACAGTCTCGGACATATGGCGGGAGATCAACTTTTGATCGTGATCGCCCAACGTCTAACAGCTTGCTTGCGCACAGGGGATCTGGCAGCGCGTCTAGGGGGAGACGAATTCGCCATCCTGCTAGAAGATATTACAGATGTCAGTGATGCCATCAGCATCGTGCATCGGCTCCAAGCAGCATTGGTCTCACCATTCCATCTCGGTGAACAAGAGGTATTTACCAGTTGCAGCGTGGGCATTGCCCTGAGTACTCCAGATTACGACCAGCCAGAAGACCTATTACGGGATGCTGACACCGCCATGTATCGCGCCAAGACAAAGGGGAAAGCCTGCTACCAGGTGTTTAACCCTAGTATGCATGAACAGGTGGTAACGCTCTTACAGTTGGAGATGCATCTGCAACAAGCAATTGGACGTGATGAGTTTCGACTTCATTACCAACCGATTGTGTCACTCTTCACTGGCGGCATCACTGGTTTTGAAGCTCTAGTCCGCTGGCAGCACCCTTTACGTGGTCTGATTCCCCCACAGGAGTTCATTTCAGTTGCCGAAGAAACAGGAGCGATTATCCCTATTGGCTATTGCATCCTGCACGAGGCTTGCCGTCAGCTGCGCACTTGGCAGATACGATACCCTGAGCAATCATTGTCAATCAGCATCAATCTTTCCAGCAAACAGTTTTCACATCCCCAACTGATTCAGTCGATTCGGCAAATTCTCCAGGAAACACACCTGGACGCCCGCTGTTTGAAGCTGGAAATCACTGAAAGCACCATTATGGAGAATGCGGAATCGGCTATCACTATGCTGTTGCAACTCAGGAATTTGGGAATTGAGTTACACATAGATGATTTTGGGACGGGTTATTCTTCCTTTAGTTATCTGCACCGCTTTCCCGTTGATGTGTTAAAGATTGACCGTTCCTTTATCGTTAGCATGAGCATGAGTAGCGAGAAGGCGGAGATTGTGCGGACAATCGTGATGCTCGCTCACAACCTCCGCCTTAAGGTGACAGCTGAGGGGATAGAAACGGTGGAGCAAGTGGCACAACTCCAGGCAATGCAGTGTCAATATGGGCAAGGTTACTTCTTCTCTGAGCCTGTAGATGCCGAGGCAGTTGGAGCGATGCTTGCTCAAGGCTTGCCCAGGTGTGAGCTGTAAATTTTCGTTACGAGAGCCTAGCTGGGTGCTTATAACGCTATGCGTAGTTGTATTCATCAACAACTACAGTCTCGCCAGTCTTGGCTGCACGGCGAGCGGCATCAGCAACCTTGAGAGCGTATAGGCTAGCAGTGGTGGTGACATATAAGGGAGTGCCTTCGAGCAAGTAGTCCAGTACCATGCCTGTATCTTTGGCAAACAAGCCACGGCGACTGCCAACCTCTATCGGTGTTGTTGCCTCTGCTTGCACCAAGACTCCACGATCACCATCAAAAATTAATCCTCCTTGCTCACCGTAAACTTCAAACTTGCGTTCGTTCTGCCATAGTGATTCTCCTTTGCCATAAGTGACTTCAGCGAGCAACCCACTAGTAAAGCTCAACTGAGCTGTACACAGACAGGCTGTGTAAAATTCTGAGTCTTCTCCAATCCCGATAGATCTTGTGTTACCCCAAAACCGAGTTTGACAACTCACCTGAGCAACCTCACCAAACAAATTGGTGAGGCGGTGGAGTCGGGAGAGAGCACCACTAAGTGGGAAGCCAAACAAATCTGGCTGATACGTCCAGCGCTGGGGTGCAGGGTGCTGAGGATTGATCGTGCTGTAGCGGGCATAAAACCTCGCACCGATTGCTGGTAGAGCAGAGCGTAATGCTTGGTGCAAGCCCCCAAGCAGTTCAATATGTTCTACATGCAAAAGTTTGCCTTGTGCTTGTGCCAGAGCAATGAGTTCCTCACCCTCTTTGGGGTTTAGGCATAAGGGGTATTCTACAATAACGTGCTTACCAGTTTCGAGGGCGCTGCGGGCGATCACGCCATGGTCTCGATTAATAGTAGAGACAATTACTAAGTCCAAATCAGAACGCTCTAAGAGCTGTTGCCAAGATGCAACTGCCTCAGCTTGGTGCGCCTGAGCAAACGTCTCAGTCTTTTCTAGCGTATGACCAACAACTGCCAGCAGCACAGCTCTTCGCTCTGCTTGTAATGTCTCAGCCCTTAGCTTCGCGGCATATCCAGTCCCTACTAGCCCCACCCTCACTGGCGCAGTAGCAGAGAAAGGGGAGGAAGTATTTACCATAGTGTTCATGGTTCAGCTTATTCCCTTCCAATCTACATCGAGACTGCGCTAGTTCAAATCTGAAGTTGCTTTCCTACGCCAGACCGACCCCTGGTTAGATCTCATAGATTTACAATTTTGACGACCTTGAATTATACTATTTACTTAGTATCACTACGATGACTTCAAGTGATTTTATAAGCAAGACTTATTTTTATTAAATGACCAAATTTCATTACTAATCCGTGGCGGATTAGGGTCAATATTAGGTTGCAAGCTTTAATTTTTCCCGTAGTATCAGAGATGAAGCAAACTTAATGCAGCGGTCTCTCGGATTAGCGAGGCCGTAAGCTTGCTTAACTGTATCTTATAGTGCCTTAGAGAGGACTGCTGAATGGCAAGTTACAAGGTCACGTTAGTCAACGAGGCCGAAGGTCTGAACCAAACCATCGAGGTTGAAGACGATACCTACATTCTAGACGCAGCTGAAGAAGCCGGGCTAGATCTGCCCTACTCTTGCCGTGCTGGAGCTTGCTCCACCTGTGCTGGTAAGCTGAAGGACGGTTCGATGCCTGACCAGTCTGACCAGTCTTTCTTAGATGACGACCAGATTGAGGCTGGATATGTGCTGACCTGTGTGGCCTACCCCACTTCTGACTGCACAATCGAAACCCACAAAGAGGAAGAACTTTACTAACCGCCATATCGGTTAGCCTTCATTGACGGGTTATAGGCAGGGACAGATTATTCGCATGTTCCTGCCTTATTTTAAGGTTTATTAGCACGGTCTAGCTGCTGGATCTGAGTACCAGGGTAGTAGAAGTTGAGGATCTGCGAACTCGACCAACCCTGTTTAGCTAACTCTTGACACCCAGTCTGACTCAAACCGACACCATGTCCTAATCCACCACCGACAAAAGCATAGCCCCAAAGCGTGTTTTTTCCCTGACTGAGGGGTTGTAGATAGAAGAGGGTGCTTTTAGGGGCAGAAAAGGCATTGCGTACCTCATCCTTCTCCAGGGCAAAACTACCCAAATCGGTTTTGACAGCTAGCTTGAGAATCCGTCCAGCAGGTGATCGCTGTACGACTTCTAGTTGCTGTAACGTTTTAAAGTTCGCCATCGGACTCTTAGTTGTTTTCAAATAACGCTGTAGGTTTTGGGCAATCTGTGCTATGCTTCGCTCGAAGCGCCAGCGAAACATACGTGCCCCAGTTTCGTTAAATCCTTGACGCAGTTCAATAAACCGCTGGAAGTTTTTCTCATCAGCTAGACTTTGAGCTTGTAGATTCCAAACTTTGCTAGCCGCATCCACCACAGGTTGCAGGTACGGTCGCTCGGCACCGTTCCAGACATCGTTGAAAGCAGCTGTGACGCCACCTGTGGTAGAAGAGTACACAGCATCAACTAGCTGGTTATGATAGGTTAACACTTGCCCCCGCGTTCTTGTGATCGCCCGATCGGCTTTAGCATCTGTTACCGTCAATCCCAAATAGACTTGGCAGTCGATGGAGGCACAAAGCTCATACCCATCCACCGCAAAGCGGCGTAGGTTGCGCAATGCATACGTCCGCGCAATGATCGATTGCGCCTCAAGCGCCGCTTCGGGTGAGTTAGATGCTTCAATTTCGTTAGGCACAACACCACGCAAGTACGTTTCCAGTGGCACATCATTAACCAAAGTGTATGTACCGTAAGCATTGGGCAAAAGCTGTAGATGTCCAGCATAGAGACGAGTACTCCGGTCGTCTTCACCTTGCACAAGGATTAAATCTTTACCAGCAGTAATATCGAGCTGCTGGAAGCTATAGCGGTTGCCATTCATGGTCCAACTCACCTGGGGCAGCTGTTTCCAGATTTGCGTATCGATATATGTTGTCTTGACTCCAGCAGCCTGTAGACTTTGTAGTAGCAAGCGTCGGAGTAAGGGTGTGTTGTATACTTTCCGTTTCGCCCAAACTTGCCAGCGCTTCGGTTGAGCAAGCTCGACCTCTATCCCCTGCGAACGCCATTGCTGGGCACTATATTCCGCACTTTCAAAACTCCGGTGGGTACTGAGGACAACCCGCTCCTCCACGATTGGGACGCTGAGGGGTTGCATCACGACTTCCAATTTAACGCTGTCAGCTTGAATGGTTTGCTGCCTGGCATCCCTTTTAAAGCTGAGGGTTAGGCGATCGCCTGGTGTGGCTTGCAATTTTAGTTGATTGGTTGGGTGATCGCCAAATCGTTGCACGATTCCGATCTTGAGCAACCTCAACGCTGCCGGAGCTGTCCCTGGCGGAGCAACATTGGGCTCTACATCCTGGCGTTGTGGTGACGGTGCCGATGCGGCACTTAACCCTAGTAAACACAATGTTGTTAGTGCTGCAAAAGACAAATAGCAAAGCCAGCTCAACCCTCTAAACTCTTGCTGGGGTAGCTTTGAAACCTGCCTTGTGGTGTAAGAGTTTCTTGGCATTGCCACCAATCTAAAGATTTTTCTCAAGGATCACCTTGATTAGTATGTACTAGATCTGTTGATACTCCCCGCTCTGAAGAGACGGGGATTCTTCATTCAATCAGTCAACTTATTTGATAGATTTTCATTTAGTAAACAGAGGTTGGTCTGTCCTGAAGCGTTAATTCCCCCATGCCCTGGGGTACTCGAATTTAGAGTATCATCTTACGACTTCCAAGAAATCAAGTTCTGAAATGTGATTTTAGATACAATCAAGCCATGAGTTGCAACTTTAAACCTATGCAGGTCAACGACGATACTACCCTTGCTACCTCCTCATTAGCGCCCAAGTCGCGATCCCACTCAGAAAACTAGCTGATAACTCTAAGCAGATTGCAACCCGAAGTCATAACAACTATGATTTAAGAAGAAGTAAAGCAACAACCTGGTCACAAGTATCTGTATGGTAAAAGTACAAGAGATTCCCCTCAACCAAATTCGCCGTCCCCTACCGCGACAGAACGATCCAAAGAAGGTTACAGCTTTGATGGAATCCATCCAAGAGATTGGACAGCAAGAACCCATTGACGTGTTAGAGGTTGATGGGCAGTACTATGGTTTTTCTGGTTGCCATCGGTATGAGGCTTGCCAACGCTTAGGCAAGGAAACAATCCTCGCTAAAGTCCGCAAAGCTCCTCGTGCTGTACTACAGAAGCACCTAGCGTAACGTAATTGCTGGAATTCGCAATTCATTATGGTCATCAGCAGCAGTCATGCCTGAGCAAAATTACAATCATTCGCTGCAAAGCTTAATGAAGAGGGCGGACGTTTCTAGTTTTAAAGCGCTAGCGCGAGCTGC
>JAFAVL010000173.1 GCA_019242465.1 Chroococcidiopsidaceae cyanobacterium CP_BM_RX_35
GACAATAATGTTTCACTTCTGAGAGAAAATCATGATTTATACTCGCTGGCTTAGGATACTTACTCCTGTCTTTCTTAGCCTACTGTTATTCATCACTGCTTGTTCGCCCAGTCCGTCTTCCCGATATTCTCAGGTGCAAAATGAAACGATCCAGAGAGGTGCGCCTGCCGCCGTTGCGAAAACAGCTGAGCAGGGCTCCACATTTAATCAGTTCTTTCCTAGATCGGTAAGAGGTTACAATCTCGTGCCAGCACAGGAGAAGAAAGGCTTCGCTGAATATAAAGTTAATAAAAATGGTAAGACCATTGCCATGCTGTCAATTAGCGATGTGAGCAGCGTTCCGGCAGCAGCTCTTAAGTACAAGAACAGCTCCTCTACTGTTGCTGGTTATCCCGCAGTTGACCAGGGCACCACTGCTAAAGGGGTTTTGGTTAATAACCGCTACCAAGTCAAAGTTCTCTCTCGCGACCCATCCTTTACTAAGGAAGACCGTGTTGCCTGGTTGCAAAAATTTGACTTAAGAGGACTAGCAAAACTGCAACCTGCTACAGCTCCAGAAGCTGCTTTATCCCCCAAAACCCCTTCATCTCCGAAGTCTCCTCCTGTTCTGTCTCCTCAACCTGCAACTTAATTGCAGCTTGTCATTCCCTAAGACTGACAACAACAAGTTTGACTCAAAAATCTTTCACAATTGAGATAAGGAGTTTACTGTGAGCAAACCAATTTATGAGTTAGTAGACGAGTTACCTAAAGGGGGGCTTACTGTCACAGCACTCAAATCTTTAGACTTCGCTGTTCCGGGACAGTGGAACAACCTGGTAGGCTTTGACAACACCATTCGAACTGTTACAGGCGAAACAGATGAGAGTCTGATTCAGCAAGTTGGTGAACGTGCCGTTGCCCTGTTTAACGATAAGTCACAGGGCTATCAACGCGCTCTCTGGCTATATGAGACAGTTGATTCTGCCGCTGGTCTATTAGGGACAGCAGCATTAGCAAATCGCATTGGACAGGATTCCTTTTTCGGATTCCTGAAAAACATCACACCCAAGCCAGAGAAAGCCCAAAGTCTTGACCTATGTGTGAAGCTAGTGACAGAATTGGTTGCTTTTTGCCAAATCAACGGTATCCCTGGTGATAGCATCGGCGACTTTTTGTCTGCCTTAGCAGATTACAGTGGAGAGTCGCTGATGCGCATGGCGGCTCTGGTATCCTTCGATGGCTTGATTCCACTGGGTCCAGACTTTACGAATCAGGCATTGTCGCGAGTGAAGGGAATGAGTCCTTCTGAGCTAGAACACAATCAAACCTTCAAGGGAGTTAGAGAGCTGATTCCTGGAGGACACTCTGCTGGACAACTAGCTTTTATTACCGAAAGCTTTGAATCAACCAAGGGTTGGATGGATAACTTTGTGTCTTCTAAGGGGTTGACCCAAAGTGGATTAGTGAACAACCTCACAAAGTTTATCGAGGTTTCTGCGGACAAGCTAGACTATCTAGGCGCATTTCTCGATATGAGCGTGAAGTATTACAGGCATACGGGAATCCAAACCCTGGCACGTCGCCTGACTGAACGAGCAGTTGCTGAGATTTAAAACGCGTTGCAATCACTAAAAGGATTGACGGTGCAACGATCCTTGATACCAGACAGGTAACAGTTGGCTAGCGTCAAAAGGGATTTGTCAGGTGGTGGGAATTCCTTCTTTGGCGCAAACGTTGCTGCTCGTCACCCACGCACTGTTGCAACCCAGACTTTTGTTGGACTTTAATGGATTAGAATGCTTAATCCCAAGGAGTGGTAGTTAAAGAAAGTACCTAACTCAGCAATTGTAAAAAATTAGCCTCTAACGCTTTTGGGGGCTTTTTTAGCGTCCTACGTGTTTTATTTCTTATAACAACTAACCTTAGATAATGTATTTATTGCGTCATGTACACTAGTCAACTTTTGCAACGACGATAAGATAAAGCGCTAGACTGTTAATAGTTCAAAAATTTTTGCTGTTTTACTCTCAAGAGTAAAATTGATTTAGAACGTTCAATGAGTTTATTCAAGCTACGCGAAGAAGACTGTTCGGCTTTTGGTCGGCTTGTTTTACAGTACCTTAAAGAAAATCCGCAAATCAATATGAGTCAGCTTGCCAAGCAAGTCAACCTCACTCCTGCAGGGCTAAGCTGGATCTGTCTTAAACGAAGTAGCCCCAACGAAGAGACAGCAAAACGAATCGCTCATGTAATTGGGGTTGACTTAACCAAGATAGCTCGTCTTGTTCATGAGAATAAATTAGAGAAATTGGCAAGCCTTCAAAATCTTAACTATGTTGCTCAAATAGATAGAAAATGGCTAGCAAGACCAATTCCTGTAGAGGATGCGATCGCGGGACTGAATACTGTGTTTCATTCGTTTCACTATGTTATTAGAAGCATTCCTGAAATAGAAAAGCCGACTGATTTTCAATTATACAAAGAATCCTATGAGATTGTGAGCAGACAATTTTTGAAGAACAGAAAGCGTTGAGAAAGCAGAAAGTAATGCCTAAGAAGCTGTTTGTCAACCAATATGAAGGGAGGGAAACAGCTTGCCGAAACAGGAAATTCTTTAAAATCGAGAGCGGTGGAACTGGTCTGAGTAATGCAACGGGCTGCTTACCCAACAGATTTAACAGATATTGAGTGCGGCAATAGTTTAACCTTTGGTTCCACCGCCCCACCTAACTGATCATTCCCAAGAGATGGACATGAGAGAAGTGCGATAGGGCCATCTACCGAGCCTGACAATAGCACGGACGGGTATTGGGGCGAGGTGTCCTCGCCCCAATACCCTCATTAACTGGCGTGCTCTGCCCCATGACTTTCCCAAATGGCAGACAGTTTACGGCTATTTCCGAGCTTGGGTAGTCACTGGGGTGTGGGAGAAAATCAATGCCATCCTGATAGAGAAAGTGCGCCATACGCAGGGACGGTAGACCAAGCCGAGTTTAAGCATGATGATAGCCAGTCAGCTTTTAGCTGTTACGCGAGTATTAATATTACTTAATA
>JAFAVL010000183.1 GCA_019242465.1 Chroococcidiopsidaceae cyanobacterium CP_BM_RX_35
ACTATCTAGTCAACATTGAACTCGCCACTGGCTACACACTGAGCAATCCTCTAGCCTTCCTAACTCGCTTTGACTGCAAGCTCCAGGAAATCAACACTTACTATGGATTCAGGCGGCGAGACCAGATACCGCCGCCTCGGTTGCGAATTCTGGCGGCTGAAAGTTTTGCTATAGTCCGCCAGCGTCAGCTCAAAAGGGGAATTCCCGATTTTCAGCTAAAATTTCCTCACATTAGTGAAGATCGAAGTTTTCTTACTGGAATTGTGGTGGAACAGGAAATTAGGCTGGAGTAGGAGAGTAGGGGAGTAGGGGACAAGTTAGAAGAGTCCGACCACTTTTTCTAGGGTTTTCTCTGTAAAGAGTTCGTGCTGCGCGATCTGAAGAGATGGCTGGATTAGGTGTAGCTGCTGATTTGAGCTGTTATGACAGCGACCCCCAGTTATGTGGAGGAGGATAAGCGCCTCACAATCAATGAGGTGATACGAGCTCGCTTTGATGAGAGTCGCTAGGGCAACGCCTGCTGCTGGATCGAGCGCGACTCCTTCAGTGTCTTGAAATAAATTAATTGCCTGTAACGTTTCTTGGTTGTCGGCAAAGAGCATATCTCCCTGACTCTCCTTTAGGACATCGAAAACCCCACCTGGAACAGAGTAGGGTGGTCGCTGATTTGACAACACATCAGCTATTATCTGCTGTACCTGCTGTTTGCTAACCTCTCGATCGCTGCTCTGCAACTGCCGCTGCTGTGACTTCCAAGCCTGGTATATGGGAATAAAGGGAAAGTTTTGACTTAGCATCAACTGCGGTAGTTTCTGACCAAACCTGCCATCTCCAATCAGTCGCTTGGCTGCCTCATGCACAGCGATCGCTCCGGCTCCACTGCCGATGGCTTGGAAATAGTAGTCGGGAAGTCTCCCTATAGTCTCAACAGCACTGAGCATGGTTGTACCCATGCCATCCCGTCGCCCAACGTTCTTGACGCCTCCCTCTTGAAAAAAACCATCTAGTTGAGAAATGCTTGCTGCTAATTTGATCGCGTCGTCATAGTCTGCGCCAACTAGGGATACGATTTTCACTACAGGATCGAGCGGTGTAAACTTCAGCCGATGGAGTCCACTTTCCGGTACGACGATCAAACACGAGACTTTGTTATGAGAGCAGACGGAAGAAAATGCCGCAGCTGTATTGCCCGCAGAGGCTACAACCAATGTCCCATTGTGCTGTGCGCCCAAGCGTGAAAGCACTGCGTAGGCTTCTAGTTCCTTGAAGCTACCAGTTGCAAGCATCGCCCCTCTTTCTGGGCAGTAGCCGTTGAAAGCAATCCAGAGATTAGGTAAACCTAATCTTTGACTGAGTTTTTGGCTCTGGTAGGTTACCGTTCTCCCAGCACTATGGAGGCGATGGCGGATGGGTAGCCAGTGATGATATCGGGAAATCCCATGACCTGAATTGTCAGGCTCAAACATGAGAGCAGAGTATTCCGTCAGCAAAAGAGCTGTTTCTGCATGCCGAGCTGGGCAATCTAGGATGAAACCATCGTCATCAAACTTCATGCCACAGAACTGGCATTTCATTTTGTAGTGCAGGAGCATTACAGACTCATTGAACAAGAGGACAACAAGGCAAAGTTGCCGACAGCTCTCTTGGAGGTTCCCTCGCTCTTGGCGTCGGGAATAAAGCGAAGCCGACAGCTCTCTTGACGGTCCCCTCGCTCTTGGCGTCGGGGACAAGGTGAAACATCAGGTGTGGACATGAGACTTTGGCTAATCACAAAGGCTGCAATTCCTGAAACGAATGATACACTTACTACTTATGCATAAAATACGCCTGCCAATCTGCCATAACCTAGCACTAGACAGAGTACAACGGGGAGACAAAAAAGCTGAATAATACTACAAAAACAGGTAAAAGAGGCAAGACCCCATGGAACTGGCTACGACTCTAACTAACCAGACAGTTCAGAAAGCTGTCCGCGAAGTGGGGATTAATCCGAATCACTGGTATGCAGTTGGTTGGGCAAACCAACTCCGGTCTCTCAATGTCATCACCGTGACGATTTGGCAGCAGGCGATCGCCGTTTACCGCGACAGCTGTGGTCAGCTTCATGCCTTGGAAGATGCCTGCCCGCACAAAGGCGTAGCGCTGCACAAGGGTAAAGTTCACGGTTGTCAACTGGCCTGCGCTTACCATGGTTGGGAATTTAATGGTAGTGGTGAATGTGTGAGTATTCCCTACCTAAAAGCAGCACAAAAGCTGCCTCGCGCCCCAGTTCGCAGTTATCCCATCCAAGAAAAATACAATCTCATCTGGATTTTCCCCGGCGATCCCGCCCTAGCAGCTACCTGCTCCCCACCCAGCATCCCAGAGTTTGGTCAGTCCGACTGGTTAATGGTGCCATTGGCTGCTCACTTTCGTGCCCATTTCTCTATCTGCAACGAGAACGCGATGGATGTCTTCCATGGTTTTTTGCACCAAAACCTACAAGGGTGGTTTGATCCGGTTCTCCTCAGCTTACGGGAAACGGAAGCAGCCGTCTTAGCCGAATATCAAGTCTCCTACAAAGGTCGTATCGCTCAGTTTTTAGGGTTGAGCGAACGAGCTGACCAAGTCACAACCTTACCCATCTCGATCCAATACCGCTACCCCCACTATCACAGCTCTCTCCAGGGTGTCTCCTGCCTGTATCTGCTACGGCTACCAGTGAACAAAACCGAAAGTCGGTCTTTCGCCCTGTTTTTTTTCAAAGTTCGCCTTCCCAGATGGGTACTCAAGCCACTTAAGCCAGTGCTACAAACCTTACTTCGGCGCTTCATGTTGCTTAAATTTCTTGCCCAAGATATTACCATGATGGAGAGTGAGCAGCAGACGTACCTAACTAATCCCCAACGGCACTATGTAGAAATCAACCCAGCAATTATTGCTGTTCAACGGCTGATT
>JAFAVL010000240.1 GCA_019242465.1 Chroococcidiopsidaceae cyanobacterium CP_BM_RX_35
AGACTCTCCGGGTCGTCAGGCTAACCTCGCATCAGTAGGTGAATTTGAGCTTGCGGTAGAGCGCAGCTGGATTTCTACTCCGGCTGACCCTTGAGTTGGGAGCGATCACCCGGTTGGTCAAATAATTCCTGTTCCCTTACCACGCGCATCGCGTTCTTCTGTCAGCTTCCCTTGCTCTTCTTGATTCAAACTTTCTCGTTCTGTCTCTTCTTGCCGCAAATCTCCTGGCTCGTCAACGTACATTTCGGGTTCGATAGCATAGTTATTGGCGAGACCCTCTTTGTCTACTGTGTAGCCACCCACGACATCAATACTTTCACGATCTGTTTGATCGTCTGTTTTTTCATCTCCTTGGTCGGGAAGATGCATGAACTCACTCCCCTCCCTATCCATACGGGCACCAGTCTCAGCCGGAACAATTCCCGGATCGTATTTGGGTGTGCCTGGAGCTATGTCTTGTTCATTGATATTCGTTTCTTTGCCAGGACCTGTTTTGCTACTCATAGTTATGTGCTCAGAAACTCAGCAATTTAAAATTTGCTTCTTCAATCACATTCTAAAATTATGAGGTGCTTTTAACGATTGAGTTATGCAACAATCTTTACAAGCTGGGCTTCGCTAACAGCCAAAAGTTAACGCTTGCCCCCGAACTCTTGTATCCAATTTTCCTCTGTCGTAGACCACCTGACCTCCAACAATTGTCATGACAGGCCAGCCAGTCAGATTCCAGCCTTCGAAGGAACTCCAACCACATTTAGTTAATAATTCTTCACGCCGAACTGGGTAATAGGTATTTAGATCTACGAGTACTAGGTCCGCATCATAGCCCGGAGCGATCGCGCCCTTATGGGGAATACTGTATGCCTGAGCAACAGCTGTAGACATCCAGTGAGATACCTGAGCAATTGTGCAGCGTCCCTGCCGTGCCTGAGTCAGCATCAGGGGCAGCGATGTTTCAACGCCAGGCATGCCAGAGGGAGTATGGGGATACTCTTGAGCTTTTTCCTCTAGAGTGTGAGGTGCGTGATCTGTGGCGATGAAGTCAATCGTGCCATCTAGCAAAGCTTGCCAGAGCCTGGCGTTATCATGAGGTGATCTTAAGGGAGGATTCATCTGTGCCAGAGTACCAATCTTGGCATAAGCATCAACATTAAGTAGTAAATGTTGTGGCGTCACCTCAGCTGTCACCCAACTGGGTTTATCGCGGCGTAGTAAGTCTGCTTCTTCGGCAGTTGACATATGCAGGATATGCAAGCGGCGCTGATACTTTTTCGACAGCTGTAGTGCTAACTCTGTTGCCAACAAAGCGGCTTGATTATCTTGAATTTGGGAGTGAACGGCTGGATCGGTACTTCCAGCAAATTCTTGCCGCCGCTGTTTAATCCGGGCTTGGTCTTCGGCGTGAACCGCAATTAAGCGGTCACCCTTGGCAAAGATTGACTCCAGGGCTGTTTCTTGATCAACTAGTAGTGGACCGTGCATCGACCCCATAAAAATCTTGATTCCAGGGGTGGGATTGGCTTGGAGCAAATCAGGCAAGTTATCTCCCGTTGCGCCAATAAAAAAGCCATAGTTGACTAAGCACTTATCTGCCGCTCGTTTCAGCTTGTCGTCAAGAGCTAATTGGGTAGTTGTTAGGGGGCGAGTGTTGGGCATTTCCAAGAATGAAGTCACTCCACCTTTGGCACAAGCACAGCTTGCTGTAAATAAGTCTTCTTTATGTTCCAGTCCTGGCTCCCGGAAGTGTACCTGAGGATCGATGACTCCAGGCAACAAAAGCAAACCATTCGCGTCGATTTCCCTAGTTAATATTTTTCCGGATAGGGTAGCTGAAATTTGCGGTGCCACTTGAACGATCTCGCGCTCACGAGTCTGCACATCCCCAACCAAAAACTCACCATTGGGTAAGAGAATTTGAGCGCGGCGAATGAGGAGGCAAGAAGGGGATGACATAGTAAGTATTAAATCAGAGTTCAGTGCAGAAGGGGATAACCGTAACGATAGCTGGGATAGTCACTATTGGGGTTTTGTGCCGCGCAATCACATCATTGGTCACGCCATCCTCCGCTTCTGGCCTCCCAATCGGATTGGAGAATTCGATCAAAAACCACAAAGCGCCTTACCTCACTAAAATTGTACGACGCGACCGCTCAATTTTTGACCTAGCCAAGGGGTGTTAATAGAGCGGGACTTGAGAGTGTGACGTTCAACTGTCCAACTTAAATAGGGGTCAAACAAAGTCATTTCAGCTTGCCGATTGGGAGCAATCGCGGCGGGAATTTGCTGCAAACATTCAGCTGGACGGGTACTCAAAACTCGCCATAGCTCTAAAGCTGACCATTCTCCAGTCTCTACTAAATTGTGCCAGAGTAGCGGTAAAGCCAATTCCAAGCCAATAGCGCCAGGAGGAGCTGCGGCAAAAGCAACTGTCTTTTCTTCGTAGGTATAGGGAGTATGGTCAATGGCGATCACATCCAACACTCCCTGTTGCACTCCCCGCAGGAGCGCATTTGCATCATCTGGATTGCCCAAAGGTGGCTCTAGTCGTAGGTTAGGGTCATAGTTGCTGACGGCATTGGTGTCAAGTAGGAGATGCATCCAGGTGGTACTAGCCGTGATGGGCAAGCCTCGTGCCTTGGCATCCCGAATTAAGTCAACACTGCGAGCAGTAGAAACGCGCATAATATGCACGCTTGTGCCGATAAATTCAACTATTTCCAGTAAAGCTGCTAAGGCAGATGTTTCAGCAATCGGGGGGACAGAGGGCAACCCAAACCGAATTGCATCAAATCCTTCTCTCATGACCCCGTTCTCCCGCAACTGCCGATGGCAAGGCCAGAGTGCTACTGGCTTACCTAACGGCTTGAGGTATTCCAACAAGCGCCGCACCAACACTAAATTTTCCAATGGCTGAGCATCTGTAAAGCCAGCAACACCAGAGACGGCGGCTAGCTCGGCTAATTCGGTCATTTGTTGTCCCTGCATTGCCAAGGTCAGAGCAGCCCAGTAGTAGAACTGTAGCGGTGCATCAGGGTGCCAGAGGGACTGCAACCGTGCTAACCCAGCTGGGCTATCCAGTGATGGTACTGTATTTGGGAGAATTACTAGCCGCGTAAAGCCCCCAGCAACAGCTGCACTAGCTAGCGACTCCAGTGTTTCCCGCTCTTCAAACCCTGGCTCTCCAGAGTGGCTGTACAAATCCACTAGCCCTGGTCCTACAACTAACCCCCGACAATCTCTTAATTGTACGTCGGCGGGATAGTCGGAAATTTGCTCCTGTACTGCCTGAATCACACCATCCATAATCAGTACATCAGCTAGCTGATCAGTCCCAGAAACTGGATCAATAACTCTTACTTGTTGCAGCAGTTTGCTCACCATTACTTTTTCTATAGTGCCCCAGCTGCTGTCCGATCGAGGACGCCTCCCTCCAGATGAGAAGTAATATTCATCGCTTGTAACACTGGTAGTCCAGCTAAGCCTTGGGGATAGTCGATCACGCTGACGGCTCCGTTACCTTGCCTGAAACTCCAGAAATGATCTGGTTTCAAGCCAAGGACGTGACAAAGCAGAGCTTTATTAGTGGCATCGTGAGCCACCACTAAACCTGTCTTTAGCCCCTCGGCTGCTGCTGATGCCAGAATCGCTTGCCAAGCAGCGACGCTGCGCTGCCACACCTGTGGCAGGTTTTCTCCCTGTGGCATTTGTACTGTAGCTGGATTTTCTCGCCAACGACGCAGCTCACCTGGATAAGCTTGCTCAATTTCTGCTTCTAATTTTCCTTCCCAAAGTCCGTGGCTAATTTCCCTTAAGCCATCCTGCAATTCCAGCCGCACGGACGGGTGATATTGCAGAATAATTTCAGCTGTTTCCTTGGGGCGCAACATGGGGCTACTGATAGCAAAGTCAATCGGAACATCCTTGAGCAGTTCAGCTGCCTTTTGAGATTGTGCCCGACCGTTGTCATTAAGAGGCACATCTATTTGCCCTTGGAACCGGGTTTGACGATTCCACTCAGTTTCACCGTGCCGCACCAACAAGAGCCGCTGTCCCTGATGATTAGGTCGGAGTGAGGGTAGAACTTCTCCTAGGTGAGCTGTCTGATTCAGCGACTCTAGTTGGACTGGTTGTCCTAAACCAAGAGTAAAATTTAGGACACTAATACCACAGTTGGACTGCTGGAGAGAATGGTAGCGAGCTGGCGAAATTCCCAAAGCAGTACTAATCAGCGCCCGATTAATACCGTTATGCCCCACTATCAATATGGTTTCCCCTGGGTGGCAGGGCAGAACCTCTTGCCAGAACTGCCGCGCCTGTGCATACAGGGCTGGAACTGGTAGGTGTTCCCTTGCTGCTCCCTCTAGCTCTGACACCTCCATCCGCAGCTCGTGAGGACGCTCTTGCCAAAGGCGGTAGGTAGGTGAAAATTTTTCCCGCACCTCGCTTAGCAGCATCCCTTCCCATGCAGGCAGCTCAATTTCCATCAGCTTATCCGAGATTGCAAACGCTGTAGCAAGGCTATCAGGAGACAAGCGGGAGGAAATAACCTCCGCTGTTTGTTTAGCCCGCTGGAGGGGACTAGTGTAGATGGCAGCAAAGGAAAGACCACTGAGGGCAGCTGCAACCTTACGGGCGTCAAAGCAGCCTTTCTCCGTTAGGAACGACGCATCACTGCGGCCTTGAATGCGCCGCTCTACGTTGTAGCTGCTTTGACCGTGACGCACGATGATGACACGAGTGGCCAGGGGTTTATCCTCCGACAGCAGTAAAATGAACGTTTTCTATAAGTTCTAAGCCAGGGTCATTTTACCCTCGAATCAACCGATTTTAAAGAGGGGAGAGAAGAGAGGAGGGGGGATCGGGGTCCCCTTTGGGGATTAGGGGCAGG